>JAUPKO010000557.1 GCA_030837395.1 Actinomycetota bacterium
CACATAGGTCACGCCGAACGGCCGGACTTGGCGGAACTACTGCAGCTTGCTGGCCAGGTCAAAGGGGTCGTTCTCGACATATTGGAAGGTGTCGAGCCCTCGGCCCGCTCAACCACTGCGAGGTCATCGCCTCGATCCTCAAACCATTCGTCAGCGAGGCCAACTACTGGACCCTGGAGCACCATCCGCTGTTCCAGACCTACTTCTACGGCGGCCAGGTCGGCATCGACCTCAATGGTCGCGACGTCTATCGGGACAGTCCCTACTTCGAGCGCACGGCGGAATTCTGCGGCCTCTATGACGAGGTGTCGTTTGATCCGGACTACCCGAACGAGCCGAGGGCGACGTTTGAGCCCATGGTGCGCCGGGTCCTGGCCAAGCCGCCGAGTTCGTCAACCAGCTGAAGCGACAGGCCCACGGCGTCCCAGGTCGGGGGCGCTACTCCCGGGCAGGACGCCTTGACCTTCGGTGATGGCGGGCCGCTGATCGCCCCTCGGGCCGCGCCCCTCGACGAGGACCAAGGATGAATTGCGCGGTATCCCAGCGGGGAGGGTGTCTCCGTCGCTCATGGCGGTGCAGGCGCGGGCCCGGGTATCGAGTGTCAGAGGAACGTCGCCCACTGCTCCAGCGGCATCCGCTCCGAGCGCAGGGAGTTGATCGGCGCAGTCGCGTCCTCGTAGCCGACCGAAACACCGCAGAACAGCATCTCGTTGGCCGGGGCGCCGACGAACGAGGCCACCGCCTCATGACGCACCGACCAGTACTCCTGCGGGCACGTGGCCAGGCCCTGCTCCACGGCGAGCAGCATGAAGGTCTGCAGGTACATGCCGGCGTCGGACCATTGCGGCGGGCCCATCTGCCGGTCCAGGAAGCAGAACAGGGCGGCGGGGGCATCGAAGAAGTCGTTGTTGTGCGCGAACTGCCGCATCCGTCCCTCTTTGTCCTCCCGCGGGATGCCGACCGTGGCGTACATCTGCTCTCCCAAGGAGAACCTGTTGGTGCGGTAGGGCTCGGTGAGCCCTCGCGGGTAGATGTCGTACTCGGGCACCTCCAGCGGCGGCTGCTCGGCCAGGTGCGCGCGTAGGCGCACCATCGCCTCGCCGTTGACCACGTAGAGGCGCCACGGCTGCACGTTGCCACCGCTGGGCGCGCGGGCAGCGGCCGCCACCAGCAAACGCAGCAGGTCGTCATCGATCGGATCGGGCCGGAATTGGCGGACCGACCGTCGCGCCCGCACTGCCTCGTTGACGTCCATAGTTGGCAACGCTAGTGCGCTGTCCAGGTCCGCGCCCAGCGGAGGGGTGGCCGCAGGCGCCGAACCCGGGGAGCTCGTACAGACGCCGCCCGGGTGCCTCTCAGGCGGCACTGATGATCTGCCGCCACAATGAAACCATGAAGCGACCCTCGCTACCTGTCCTGCTCCTGCCGATCACCGCCGCCGCAGCCTGGACGCTCGCAGGGTGCGTCTCCGACGCCGGCACCGCAGGCGAGGCGAGCAACGCAACGGCCGTTGTCGCCACGGCGGCCGGCGAGGAAGGTGCGGCCGGGTCCAGCGCGCCGAGCTCCAGCCCCACCACACCGCTCGCACCAGCCACGGGCGCCACCTGTGACCCGGGTGCCACGCTGGTTACGACAACCGAAGGCCCCTACTACACCGAGGGTGCACCGAGCCGGGACACCCTCAGCGAAGGCAACACTGTGGGAACCCCGCTGATCGTGGCCGGCACGGTCTACGACGCCGACTGCCAACCGGTGCCGGGGGCAACCATCGACGTGTGGCAAGCCGACGGCGCTGGCCAATACGACAACTCCGGCTACAACCTGCGCGGCGTCCTGACCACCGACGCCCAGGGTCGCTACACGCTGACCACGGTGATACCCGGCATCTACCCGGGTCGTACCGAACACCTCCACATCAAGATCAACGAACCTGGCGGGCCCGTCTACACAACACAACTGTTCTTCCCCGGCTCCACGGCGAATGAAGGTGACAACATCTATGACGAGGCGATGGTGATCACGGTCGAGGACGATGGTCCCGATCAGATGCTCGCGACGTACGACTTCGTGCTGCCGTGATGCTGGGTCGCCACGGCGGGGCCGGCGTCGCCGTCAACCTCCGGGTAGGTGAAGCAGACCGTATCGCCCACGACTTTCCAACTGGCCGTGTACTTCTCGCCATCCTGTTCACCGCGAATGACGCCATCGCGGGCGTAGTACTCGACGTAGGTGGACCCCTCGTACGTGCCGGTGAAGGTACGGTCGGTCACGAGGCCGCCAATTCCGCGGTGGTCACCGGAGTCCCTGACGGCGCCGGCAGGGGGTTCACATCGGCTCCATCGTGAGCGGCAACCGCATGACGAAGGTCGACCCGCTGACGCCGTCGGAGTCGGCGGACACGGCGCCGCCATGGGCCGCGGTGATGCCCTTGACCACCGCCAGACCGATGCCCAGTCCGCCGGCGTCCGAGTCGACCGTACCCCGCCACAATCGCTCGAAGATCTGCGGCAGATCTGCCGTGGCGATGCCTGGACCGGTGTCGGCCACGGCCAGCACGGCCTCGGCCCCCACGCGCCTGACCCGCACCGTCACCTCATCACCGGGTCGACAATGCCGCACCGCATTCATCAGCAGATTGCCCAGCGCCTGGTGCAACCGGTCCGGATCGCCGCTGACGAGCACGCCGTCCTCGATATCACAGCGCACGGTCAACCCCGCCGCTTCCATTGCGGCCGATCCGGCCGCGACCGCCTCCCGGGCCAACTCCCCGAGGTCCACCGGCTCGCGCACCAGCGACAGCCCGGACGACTCGGCGGCCGCCAACTCCGAGAGGTCGCCCACGATGCGCCCGAGTCGCACCGACTGGGCGTGCAGGGAACGCAACCGCTCCTGCTCGGGCTCCACCAGACCGTCCCGCAGTTCCTCCAATCCCGCCTGCAACGCCGCCAGCGGGGTTCGCAATTCATGTGCGATATCGGACGCCATCCGTCGGCGCGCCACCTCGGACGCGCTCACCACATCAGCGGTTGCGTTGAACGATCGGGCCAACTCGCCGAGTTCGCCGGGTGCCTCAGTGGCGGCGGCGCCGGCACGCACCTCCCTGCGGCCGGCGGCGAAGGAGCGCACCGCCTGCGTCAGCACCTCCAACGGTGTGGCGATCCGCCCCGAGACGAACCACGCGGCCATCATCGCCACGACGACCGCCACCACCGCCGAGGCCAGAATCCAGGTCCAGGCGATCTGCTGGCCCGGCGCCTCCTCGGCCGCGCCGAACCCCAACCGCACGGTCCCGACCTTCACCCCCTCCACCATCACCGGTTCGATCAGCGCATTGCGCCCTGGGGTGCCCGGGCCGGGGGTCTCCGGTGCACTCTCTGGCCCGGCTTCATGCCCCGGCGCGGCCACCACCTGCCCCGCCTCGTCACGCACGACGAGCCGGGCGCCGGCGGCCGTCGCGATGGCTCCGGCACGGCGAAGGTCCGCGTCCTGCCACCCACCAGCGGATTGATATGCCTCACCGGCGGCAATCGCCGTGGCCTGAGCGGCGGCGACGCGCTGCTCGTTCTCGGACGCGGTGAGGCCGCGCGCAGTGCCGATCAACGACGCAGCGGTGATCACCGCGACGGAGGTCAGCGCGACCACGAGGAACGCCGCGAGCAGGCGACGGCCGAGGGCGCCAAGCCGCCAACTCCCCTCAGCCATCGCGCTCGAGCCCCAACCGATATCCGACGCCCAGCACCGTCTCAACTATCGCCGCTGCGTCCGGGCCCAACTTGCGCCGCAAGTTCTTGACGTGGGAGTCGATCGTGCGCTCAAAGCCGGCGAACTCATAACCGCGCGCCCGATTCATCAGCTCGGACCGCGAGTAGACGCGCCCCGGTGAAGCGGCCAGAGCCACCAGGACGCCCCACTCCGACGGCGTCAAATCCAGCGGCACACCGGCCAGACTCGCCTCGTGCCGGGCCTCGTCGATCACCAACCGTCCGCCGCCGAACGAGGCCGACGCATCAGCACTCTGATTGCCCGTGCGGGTCAGCACCGCAGCGACCCGCAGCACCACCTCCTGCGGGCTGAACGGCTTGGTCACATAGTCGTCGGCACCCAGTTGCAGACCTCGGATCCGATCCTCGACGGCGCTGCGGGCCGTCAGGGCGATGACCGCCGAACCGTGACGGGTGGCGGCCGTGAGCACCTCGAGGCCGTCGATATCGGGCAGCCCCAAGTCCAGCAGCACGAGGTCGGGCTGATGGTCGACCAGCATCCGGAGCGCCTCGGCACCGGTGCCGGTGCTCTCCACCGAGTGGCCCTCGCGTTCGAGGTATCGACGCAGCAAGTCGCGAATGTCCCGCTCATCTTCGACAACCAGCACTGTGGGCACGTGACCATCCTGCCTGGGTCACCGTGCCGGCGCTCAGGTGCGGCCCGGCAACAGCGGATTCTCCACGGAATCTCCACATCGCCGACACAGCACCTCCAACCCGGACGCCGAAGGTAGAGGCAGTCAGAAATCGAACCGTGCCGCTGTGGCACGGGACTACACCTCAAGGAGGTCGTCATGAAGCGTTCGACACTCATCATCGTCAGCGGTGCCTCAATTGTCGCGGCAATGTCCGCAGCCGTGCTGCCCGTCGCCGCCGCGCCCACCGGCAACGGCAACGGCGGTGGCAGGGGATCCAGCCAGGCCGCCGCGAAGCCAAGCGTGCCCACGGCAACCGCCACGCTCACCGCCGCGCAGAAGGCACAACTTGCCTTCTGGGTCGAGGAGGAGAAACTCGCCCGCGATCTCTACCTCGCGCTCGCGGCCAAATACCCGAGCCTGCCGCAGTTCGCGAACATCGCCAAGTCCGAAGCCCAGCACATGGCTGCCGTGCAACAACTCATGAGGACGTACGGCGTCGCCGACCCGACCGTGGGCAAGCCCGCCGGCGTGTTCACAAACGCCGAACTCAGCGCGCTCTACAACCAACTGCTGAACTCGGCCACAACGCCGAGCGCGGCCCTGGCGGCCGGTGCCGCGGTGGAGCGCAAGGACATCGCCGACCTCACGGCAGCGAAGTCGTCCACCACCGCAGCCGACGTGCTGCGTGTCATCAACGCCCAGATCAAGGCCTCGCAAGGTCACCTTCGGGCGTTCACCCGCTGATCGCCCCACCCCTGCCCGCCACCGGCATCCACCTCGAACGGAGTCCCACGATGAGCATCGGCCTTGACCTCCCAGCGCGCGCGACGGCACGGATATCGGCCGCCGGCAGGCACCGCGCAGCGCGTGGCCGTCGCCGCTACGCAAGCGATGCCACGGTGGTGCTGGCCGGTCTGGGTGCCGGTGCCGTGGCGGGCTCGGCCTGGGTGCTGTCCGCCCCGACCTGGTCCACACCAGGGGGGCCGGTCACGGTCCTGGGTTCACTGACCGCCATGGTGGGCACCTACCTGTCGCTGGTACTGATCGTGGTGGTGGCGCGGGTGCCGTGGCTGGAACGCGACATCGGGCAGGACCGGCTCATCGCGCTGCACCGCCGGTTGGCGCCCTGGGTGGTGGGCCTGATCAGTGCTCATGTGGTGCTCACCACTTGGGGTTACGCGATGTCCGCCGAAATCTCGTGGTGGGCGCAGTTCACGGAGCTGGTGCTCGGCTACCCGTGGCTGATGCCCGCGACGCTGGCGTTCGTGCTGATGCTGGCGATTTCGGCCGCGAGTATCCGGCGGGTCCGGTCCAAGGTCCATTACGAGACGTGGTGGGTGGGCCACCTCTACCTCTACCTGTCGGTGGTGCTGGCGTTCGGCCACCAGTTGGCGGTGGGCAGCATGTTCATCGGGCACGAGTGGGCCCGCATCGGCTGGATCGCCATCTACCTGACGGTGGCAGCGCTCGTGCTGGGGTCTCGCGTGATTCTGCCGCTGGCGCGAACATGGCGGCATCGGCTGCGGGTGGCGGCCGTGGTGCCCGAATCCGAAGGCGTCGTGAGCATCTACCTGGTCGGCCGTAACCTGCACAAGTTGCCGGTCAAGGGCGGGCAATTCTTCGAGTGGCGGTTCGGTACCCGCCAGTGGTGGTGGCAGGCGCACCCCTACTCGCTGTCAGCCGCCCCAGATGGCCACCGGCTTCGGATCACGGTCAAGAACCTGGGCGACCAGAGCGGAGCGCTGGCCACGCTGCGCCCCGGCACCCGAGTGCTGGCCGAAGGGCCCTATGGCGCCTTCACCGCCGAGCGGGCTCGACCGGGCGC
>JAUPKO010000558.1 GCA_030837395.1 Actinomycetota bacterium
CGACCGCCAGCAGGTCCGCCTCGGCGGCCAGCCCCGACTGTCCCGCATCGGCGAAGTGGACCACGAGTTTGGCCGGGTCGACGTCCGTGTTGCCGTAGTCGCCTGGCCCGGGCGCCTGCAGACCCAGGGCGGTCAGCCGGCGTCGGGCTGATGCGACGAGTTCTGCGGTTTCACCCAGCGCGGACCGTCCCGCGGTACTGGCCACGAAGGCCCGCGAAGCATCGATGCTTGCCAGGATGGCCGCCGACGGGCTGGTGGTCTCGATCGCGGCGACCGCGCGCTGCACCCGGTTACCGTCCAGACGTGTGGTGCGAACCAGCACGAGGGCGGCCTGACTGAACGCCGGCAGCATCTTGTGGGCACTGGTTACCATGGCGTCGGCTCCCACCGCCAGGGCGTGCGCCGGATAGCCGGGCGCGAAGCCTAGGTGGGCACCCCAGGCCGCATCCACGACGACGGGGACGGCTCGGGAATGGGCTGCCGCGACGATGGCCTGCAGGTGCTCGGAGATCGTGCCCTGATAGCTCGGCTCAGTGCACATCAGCGCGACCGCCTCCGGGTGCGCGAGGAGGCCCGCCTCGACCGTCGCAAGGTCCAGCCCCAGCGGAGCTCCCGTTCGGGGGTCGACTCGGACCGGCAGCCACACGGGCCGCAGCCCTGCCAGGGCCAGGCCGCTGAAGACGCTGCGGTGGGCGTTGCGTGCGACCAGCACCACGTCGCCGGGCCGGCCGAGGGCGAGCGCGAGCACCTGGTTGGCCTGAGTCGAGCCACCCGTGGTGAAGCGGCACAGGTCGGCACTCCACAACTCGGCGGCCCGGCGCTCGGCATCGGCCAGCACACCTGCGGTGAGTTTGACCGTGTCCGCGCCGCCGTACAGTGGCACATCCGCATCCAGCAGCCGCCCGAGATCGCGGTCCAGCCTGTCGGCGCGACGCTTGTGACCGGGGATCGTGAACGGCACGGAGTCGCTGGTGACGAACCGCAGCCAGGCGCCGAACAGCGGCGCGTCATCGAGCCACGCCGGGTGCTCGCTGCCCATGGCCTTCGTGTCCTGGGCCCCGGCGGTCATTCGGGGGCGATCTCGTTGACGTGGCCATCCTCGACGTGCCAGCGGCGAGTGAGCCGCACGTTGTCGAGCATGCGTCGGTCGTGGGTGACCAGCAGGACGGTTCCGTCGAAGGAGTCCAGAGCCTCCTCCAGTTGCTCGATCGCAGCGAGGTCGAGGTGGTTGGTGGGCTCATCGAGCACAAGCAGGTTGACCCCGCGCGCTTGCAGGAGGGCCAGCGCCGCACGGGTGCGCTCCCCGGGCGAGAGCGACGCCGCCGACCGGAGCACCTGGTGCCGTCCGAGGTCGAACTTGGCCAGCAGGGTGCGGACCTCGGCCGTTGGCCAGTCGGGCACCTGGCCGGAGAAGATGTCGAGCAGGGGTTCGTCGCCCTCGAACGTGACACGAGCCTGGTCCACCTCGCCGAGCGCCACCCCCGAGCCCTGGCTGACGGCCCCGACATCCGGTGCGATCCGTCCGAGCAGCAGCGCGAGCAGGGTCGACTTGCCGGCCCCATTCGGACCGGTGATGGCCACGCGGTCGCGCAGGTTGAGTTGGAGGTCGACCGGGCCCAGGGCGAACGACCCGAGCCGCACGCCGGCCGCCCGGGCGACCGCAACGACCTCGCCCGAGCGGGGGGCGGGCGTGATGGAGAATTCAAGGCGCCACTCCTTGCGTGGTTCCTCGACCACCTCGAGCCGCTCGATCAACCGTTCGGTCTGCCGGGCCTTCGCAGCCTGATTCTCGCTGGCCTCGGCCCGGAACCTCGGCCCGAACTTGTCGTTGTCGGGTGCCTTACGGCGGGCGTTCCTCACCCCCTTGGCCAGCCACGCGCGCTGACGACGCGCGCGTGCCGCCAGGTCGGCCCGCCTGCCGGCGTATTCCTCGTAGTCGCGGCGGGCCCGCTGCCGGGCGACGGACCGCTCGTCCAGGTAGGCCTCGTAGCCGCCGCCGTAGGTGGCCACTCGCTGCAGGCTGCGGTCGATCTCGATCACCGTGGTGACCGTGCGGGCGAGGAACTCGCGATCGTGACTCACGACGACGACGGGTCCCGCCAGCCCGGCCACGAAGCGCTCGAGCAGGTCCAGTCCGGCACTGTCCAGGTTGTTGGTCGGCTCGTCGAGGAGGTACACATCGAAGCGCGACAGCAGCAGGGCGGCCAGTCCCACCCGGGCGGCCTGCCCGCCCGAGAGTGCGGTCATGGGCAGGTCGAGGTCGACCTCGATGCCGATTCCGGCCAGGACCTCCGCGACCCGCTCGTCGAAGTCGGCGCCGCCGAGGGCAAGCCAGGCGTCAAGCGCAGCGGAGTAGCCGGCTGCTGCCCCCTCATCGCCGGTGGCCAGAGCCGACACCTGGCGGTCGAACTGCGCCTGGGCGGCCTGGACACCAGCCCGGCGGCCGAGGTGCTGGCGCACGGACTCGTTCGCGAGGGCATCGGGCTCCTGGGGGAGGTGGCCGACGTGGGCTGTCGCGGGGGAGAGCGTGACGGAACCGGCCTCGGGGGCCAGTTCACCGGCAAGGATGCGCAAGATCGTCGACTTGCCTGCCCCGTTAGGGCCCACCAGGCCGATGACGTCACCGCGGGCGGCGATCAGATCGAGCCCACTGAACAGGATTCGGTCGCCGTGCCCGGCCGTCACCCCGTTGGCCTGAACGGTCGCAGTCATGGGTCCATCATCCACCTGCGAGGCGCCCGGTGGTCCGGTCACCGGCAGACCCGGCCGGCTCGGCTACGCGGTGGCCGACGACGGCGACTCGGCGGGGCTGGTGAGGCCGCGCCGGTTGAAGAAGAACGCCGCGCTGGCACCCAACACGATCACTCCGCCGACCAGGCCCTGGGCCCGGTAGGCGTCGACCATCGCCTGCTTCTGCTCGGCCTCGATGTCTGTCACGGTGTCCAGCGGCACCGAGTACTGCGATGAAACCTCCTCACTGCTCAGGCCCTCGCGCAGACCCTCGGCGACCTGGGCGACCTGGGTGGAGTCCTGCCCGGCGGCGGTGAGCTGCTGCGTCAGCGAGTCTTCGAAGGTTCCATAGACCACAGAACTCATCAGCACAACCCCGAGGGCGGCACCGAGGCTGCCGGCGGCTCCTCGGAACGCTGACGCGCTGCCTTCCCCGCCACGCGGCGCAAGGTTCATGATCGCGTTTGTCAACGGAATGCCGGAAGCAGTCACGGCGGCGGAGTACAGACACAGGATCAGCACCGGAATCCACAGCGGCATGGTGGTCGTCTGGGTCATGCAGAGAAACATCGACAGGGAGGCGATCAGCC
>JAUPKO010000559.1 GCA_030837395.1 Actinomycetota bacterium
ACCGCACGATCACCCCGGCCGTGATTCGTCGCAACGTTCTGGAGAATCCTGCGTGGTACACGGCGTACACGCCCTATCAGCCCGAGATTTCCCAGGGCCGTCTTGAAGCCCTTCTGGTGTTCCAGACGATGGTTGCCGATCTCACAGGACTATCCACGGCTAACGCCTCGCTCCTCGATGAGCCGACCGCGGCCGCGGAAGCGATGTCAATGGCACGCAGGCTCAGCAAGAGCAGCAGTCCACGATTTATGGTCGACGCCGACACCCACCCCCAGACACTCGCGGTTCTGGCGACCCGAGCCGAACCAATCGGGATTGACATTGAGGTGTTCGATTCGGCGCTCGGGGCTCCGGCCGGTGAATACTTCGGTGTCCTTCTGAGCTACCCCGGGTCATCTGGCTCGCTTGACGCCGATTACGCCGACATCGCTGCCGCATCGAAGTCCAGCGGGGCGATCGTCGTCGCAACAACCGACCTGCTCGCCTTGACCCTGCTCGAGAGCCCAGGGGAGTGGGGCGCTGACATTGCAGTCGGATCGGCACAACGATTCGGGGTGCCACTGGGATTCGGCGGACCGCATGCCGGCTTCATGGCCGTGCGTGAAGGACTTGAACGCAATCTGCCGGGTCGCCTAGTCGGAGTGAGTCACGATTCGACGAATCAACCGGCCTACCGGCTGGCGCTCCAGACCCGTGAGCAGCACATCCGACGGGAACGTGCCACCAGCAACATCTGTACATCACAGGTGTTGCTGGCGGTCATGAGTGGTTTCTACGCGGCCTATCACGGTCCGGACGGATTGCGGGCGATCGCTGTTCGCGTGAATGAGACGGCACGTGAACTTGCAGCACGATTGTCAGCGCTGGGCGCCTCGGCAGTGCACGACTCCTTCTTTGACACCGTCACGTTCGAACTGCCGGGCGCGGCCGGTCAAGCAGCCAAGGCCATCGGCCATGTGGGCATCGACGTGCGACTGGTTAGCGACGACAGGTTCAGCATTTCGATCGACGAGACCACGACCCCAGCCCTAATAGCGGCGATTGAAGCCGCAGTCGCTGATGTGGCTGCCGGATCGCCGACCTGGGACTCGACCTCGGGCACTCCCGCCTCGATCCCATCGAGGCTCGTCCGACGTAGCGAATTCCTGACCCATCCGTGGTTCAGCGATTACCACTCGGAGACAGCCATGATGCGGTGGCTTCGCCGCTTATCAGACTTCGACTTGGCGCTCGACCGTTCGATGATCCCGCTTGGCTCTTGCACCATGAAGCTCAATGCTGCTGCCGCAATGGAGCCCATAACGTGGCCGGAATTCGCCGATATCCATCCATTCGCACCGAAGGCAAGTGCAGCTGGCTATCTGGAGCTCATTCATCGACTCCAGGACTGGTTGGCAGCCATCACCGGCTATTCGGCAGTAAGTATCCAGCCAAACGCTGGTTCACAAGGAGAGTTCGCGGGCCTGCTGGCCATTCGTGCCTACCACCGGGCCAACGGAAACGGCCAGCGCAATATCTGCCTGATCCCAGCGAGTGCACACGGCACGAACGCGGCAAGTGCGGCGATGGCCGGTATGAAGGTTGTTGTCGTCGCTTGCGACGAAACCGGGGGAGTGGACCTCGCTGACCTGCGCGAAAAGGTCCAGACCAATAGCGAAAACCTAGCCGCCGTGATGCTGACCTACCCTTCGACCTACGGGGTCTATGAAGACACGATCGGTGAGGTCTGTCGTCTGATTCACTCAGCGGGCGGGCAGGTCTACGTAGACGGAGCCAACCTCAATGCTCTCGTTGGGTTCTCCGGGCCGGGGGAGTTTGGTGCGGATGTGTCGCACCTCAACCTGCACAAGACTTTCTGCATTCCGCATGGTGGCGGCGGACCTGGGGTTGGCCCGGTTGCTGTCAGGGAACACCTCGCGCCCTATCTGCCGGGTCACCCCATGAGCCCAGATGCGGACGTACCGGGTGTCGTTGGGCCTGTCAGCGGTGCTCCGTACGGCAGTGCCGGGATTCTGCCAATTCCGTATGCGTATATCCGAATGATGGGTGCTGCTGGCCTGCGTGACGCCACCGCGCATGCAGTGTTGGCCGCTAACTACGTCGCGAAGCGCCTCAATCAGCACTACCCGGTGCTGTACACGGGCAACGCAGGGCTCGTCGCGCACGAGTGCATCCTTGACCTGCGGGAGATCACCAAAGAGACCGGCGTAACCGTTGACGACGTCGCCAAACGACTCATCGACTACGGATTCCACGCACCGACGATGTCGTTCCCAATCGCGGGAACGCTGATGGTCGAACCCACTGAGAGCGAAGACCTCGGCGAACTTGACCGCTTCTGCGACGCGATGATTTCAATTCGCGAAGAGATCGCAGACATTGCCGCTGGCGGAATCTCGGTTGAGGATTCGCCACTACGGTCTGCGCCCCACACGGCGGCCTCGCTCGTAGGGGAGTGGGACCGTTCGTACAGCCGCGAACAAGCGGTATTTCCCGCCCCGCATTCACAACGTGGGAAATACTGGCCGCCGGTCGGACGTATTGAAGGCGCATTTGGCGATCTGAACCTGATGTGTACGTGCCCGCCTGTCGAAGCCTTCGAGTGACGTGG
>JAUPKO010000560.1 GCA_030837395.1 Actinomycetota bacterium
CCGAGCACGAAGGTCTGACGATGACCAACGAAGGCACCACGCTGGTCCGGCACAACACGCCGGAGTAGAGGCAGCCACGGGGCCAACGAAGGCTCGCGGTCTACCTTGGACGTCAGCGGAGAAGGATGACTGAGCCTAGCCAGATCGGGACGTCGCTGTTGGCGGCGATCTGGATCGGTCGGGGAGGTGAAATCCGACATCGGTTGCAGGCTCCGCTGACGTGGACCTACGGTGAGCACCACAGTTTCGGTCTCCTGCAAGCGCCCGGCCCGCGTCCCCCGGAGCGTGTTGCATTGCAAGACTGGCTGCTGCGAGGCTGTCCCGACCCTGCACCCGAACGCAACGCCTTCGTACTTGCCCACCTCGACTCGCAACGAGACCACCTGCGGGTGGTTGTGGGGGCCCGGCCCGGCACCAGCGCCGTCGTGAGTTCATCCGACGACCAGCTGATCGTTGGGACGTCGCTGCCCCAGGTCATGGGCATCCGCCAAGCCCCAATCACGTTGGACACCGAGGTGCTCGCGGACTTGGTCGTGGATTTCGACGACGGTGTCCGGACACCTTTTGTCGGCGTTCACAGAATTCGACCCGGACATCTACTTGAGGCTGGCCTGGGGTCCCCGGGAGGCCCCCGCCGATGGTTCCGGCCCGAGGAAGTAACACCCCTCACGCCTGCGCAAGCCCGCGACTCGGACACGTTGATGCGCGATGCTGTGGCATCGGCGGTCGCGGAATCCCTCCCGGCCACTGGGGATGTGGGGGCCTGCGTCTCTGGTGGACTCGACTCCACGATGGTGGCCGCTTGCGCAGCCCGCAGGCTCCACCCCGACGGCAGAGTGTTGCACGGTTTTAGTCACGCTCCCCTGCCCGGTACCCCGGACCCTTCCCCGCATCGGGACGCGAGCGACGAGCCGTTCGCACGTCTTATGGCCGAGACCACGCCCGGCCTCGATCTGGAGATCGTTGTCAACCATTCGCGAACACTGCCGATGGATCTTCTACCCGACGTATTCGAGCGGTCTTGGCAACCACCCCTCTTCGTCGATAACCTCCCCTGGATCTACCACATCAACGAGCTCGCGGTCAGCCGTGGCCTGTCGGTGCTGCTCACCGGACAGACTGGGAACGCGACGTTCTCGGCGAGTCCAGCTCGAGTGCCGGCGACACTTCTCAGATGCGGCAATCTGTTGGACGGGGTAAGAGCATTTCGCAACGGCGTTCACCAAGCCGGTGCGGCTGACACACTCCGGGGACTTGGCCTCGGGATGTCGCAGCCGGTCCGAGCTTGGGTCACTCAACGTGCCGCAGAGCGCAGAGCGCAGGCCTCGATCAAAGGCAGTCTCGGAGTCTGGGACGCGATGTCAATCGAAGGTCGGCGAGAGGCGGTCGGACAGGCTCATCGCAAATTGCGCACAGCACCGCAGTCTCGCGGTCGGATCCGGGATTTCATGCTGGCCTCACGAACGACAAGCATGATCATGGAGAGCTCGTCCGCCGGGATCTGGTGGGCCGATCCGCTCGGCGACCAGGAAGTTGTTCGATTGGCCATGTCCTTGCCTCTATCAGAATGGAATCGGGGCGGGATACCCCGATCGGTTGCTAGACGGGCCGGTCGCGGGCTGATCCCCGAGGAGATTCGCCGCCGTGCACGTCGAGGCGGCCAAGCGGTCGATATCCCGCTCCTTCGCCGCGAACGCATTGGCGACTACTGCCTGGCACTAGACCGCGTTGCCGCGTCCCCTGTGACGTCAGGGTTCATTGACACTGAAAGTCTTCAGCGGCTCCGCGACGGCCTTGCGTCCAACCGCGGCGATTCTCCCCTGCTGACCACAACCCTTGACCGAGCAATCACTATCGGCCTCTATGCAATCTGGCTCACCGAAACGAAGGCCACACCCACAGGGAGCCCCTGACCCCTCCGGCCCTCGCGCACAAATACCCGGCTGCTCTGTTACGAGAAGCCAGTCACCGCGGTCGTCCCCCCTGAAGACGTAGGGGTCTTTCTGGTGCCATCGACAAGCACACCAGAAACGCCATGCTCAGCCCCGCGCGACTCCGTCAACACCACCAGCCGGGGAGTCACCCACGCCGCGCCCGCGCTCATACGACCACCCCAGTCACCGTCTTCACAATCCCGCGCCCCTGCGCATTCCTTGCATACACCCTCACCTGATAGTTCGTCCCAGGAGTCAACGGCACAAACGGTGCCGGACACGTCGTGCCCACCGGGCACGACGCCGAACCCAAATTCAGACTCGTCGTCCCAGGGGCAATGTTGTACGAGAACATCCGCCACTTGCCCGCCGGCAACGCCGACTGGGCGATGTAGACCACCTCATAGCTGGTCACACTCCGACCACCATCGTTCACCGGCGCCGCCCACGACAGGGTCTTCGAACCCGCCGTATACGCCGCCGACTGCACAACGCACGGAATCGTCGGCGGCACCGGAACCGTTATCGACACATTGCTCGACGCCACCACCGTGTCCGCACTCCACCCCACAAACAACGCCAACCCGCACGGATTCTTCCCCTTCACCCGATACGTATCGGGCGGCAACGTCAACGGACTACCACCCGTCTTCGTCGTCACCGCCCCCGACGCATTCGACTTACCCGTCGCATACGGCACCACCTCCGGCACCCCACCAACCACCCGATACACCTCAACCGGCGAATTCTTCAACGGACCCGCCTGCGCACCAGTCACATTCACCTGCAACGTCGCCAAGGCCCACGGCGTCCACTGCGGATACAGCGACAGTGCCGCGGCTGTGCTGTAGGTGGTGTTGGCCGTACCCGGACCGTACGCAGTGCCGCCACCTGCTGGGTCCGTGTTCCAGTTCGCGAACGTGTACCCCGGCCGGGACAACACCGCGGGGGTGCCCGTATTACCCACAACCGTGTACGCCGCACCACCGGTGATATAGGACCCCGCCGCCGGCGCATTGCCCGTCACCCCAGGGTCAGAACCCACGTTGTAGGTGATCGCAAACGACGGATTCTGAGTCCACTGGGCATACAGCGTCAGATCCGCCGTGCTGCCATAGGTGAGGTTGGCAGTCCCAGGGCCATATGGGGTTCCGCTGCCGTTCGCGGCACTATTCCAGCCCGCGAACGTGTATCCGGGTCGCGTCAGCGCAGGGCTACCAGTGTTTCCTAGCACGGTGTAGACGGTGCCCCCAGACGTGTAGCCACCGTTCGGCGGGACAACACCGGCCGTGGCCCCGTTCCCGTCATAGGAGATCACATAGGTGGTGGGGACCCATTGGGCGTAGAGGGTCTGGTTTTCCGTTGGCACGTAGGTCGCAA
>JAUPKO010000056.1 GCA_030837395.1 Actinomycetota bacterium
ATTGCGTCGATGAGCGCCACATTGCCTGCGGTGTTCTGCAACCGCTGGGCCTGCTCGTGCAGAGCGCGGGCGGCAGCCAGGCGGTCGTCGTCACCCACCTGGGCGCCCAACCGCTGGTGGGCCTTGTCCAGTGCGGCCACCAGATGGGTCAATTCGCTGACCGACTCGCTGGCCTGAGTGCGCACCTGGGCGGCGAACTCGGCCACGTTGGCGCCGGTGAGATAGGTCCGCGGGATCGTGTAGCCGAACAGTTTGGCGGCATTGGTGCGGGCGGTATCCCAGGCGTCCTGGTCGGGCAGTTGCTCGGCGCGTAGTTCGATATTGGGGCGCAGCCGGCCGAGTGCGGGTGGGGTGACCGCGGCGCCGGCCTCGAACCAGGCCCGTTTGCGTAGCAGCGCCCACGCGGCGATCACCAGGTCGCGGGCTTCGGGCCGCAAACCCCACGCCGGTGTCATCGTGTCGATGTGGCTTTGCAGCGCACCGACGGTGACCGGGTCGGTGGCCTGGGCCGCGCGGTCGAGTTCAGCGGCCCAGTAGGCGAAGCTGTCCTCGCCGAACAGAAAGTGGTCCTCGGTGGCCTTGCCCACCCGTAACGGACCGGCCACCCGGCGCACCGTCTTACGGTCGGGGCCGGGGTTGGTGGGCACCCGGCCGTCGCGGTGGGCCGCGGCTTTCTCGACGTAGTCACGCACCGTCTCGAAGTTGCGGGTGGTGACCTCCTCGGCGGCCGGGTCGAACTCCGGGTGCTGGGGATAGGTTGCGGCATAGGCCTGTTCGACGATATCGACGAACGCACCTTCCAGTCCGGACGCCGGCGGCAGTTGCGGCTGGAAGTCGCGGCTCAGTGACGTCAGCACATCGAACTGGGTCGATTCGGCCGTGATACTCTTAGGGTCGGGCGGTTCTATTCCGTATGCCTGCGTGAGCAGGTTCTCCACACTCGTGCGGGTGCCGCTGAGCAGGTTCTCCAGGATGCCGCGGGCGTGGGCGCGGTCAGTGGCCGACAGGTGATCGGAGTTCTCCGTCCAGCGGTCCCCCGCGGCGCCGGTGAACAGCCAGTCCAGTTTCACCAGCAGTGCCAGGTCATCCATCGCAGACGGGGTGAAGAACCGCGGCAGCCACACCACGGTGTGCCGGTCACCGGTACTCAGTAACCGGTCGAGCCGGCTGATGTCGTCGGCACTGGTGTAGCCGTCTTCATCGAAGGGGTAGTCGACCACCACCCGCCAGGTGCCAGGCCGGTTGTCGAAGGACTGCTCGGGCAGGGATGCCGCATCGCGGACATTGCCGAACACGATGTCGACCTCGCGGCGCGACCCCCGCCAGATCAGCGTGCGGGCGGCTGCCCCACCCAGATCGTCCTGCCCGCTGCCCACCCCGAGTGTTTTGTGGATCAGGCTGCGCAGCAACACCTTCCGGCGGCCCGAGTTGTCCTCGGCGCGAACCCGGTCCAGGATCGACTGGTAGTCGACGTCGGCCAACTGCACCCGGATCACCGGGTTGGCGCCCTCAGACACGCTGATCTCGGGGACATCCTTGCCGGCCCACTCCCGCACGATGCCCAGTGTCAGGCGGGCCTCGCCGCCGGCGATGCGTGCCTTGATCGAGCCGTGGTTCAGCGCGGCCAGCCGGGAGGCCGTCATGTCGCGCAGTGCGGGCACATTCGGGGCGATCGCGGAGAGCAGCAGGGTTTTGGCGATGCGCTCCTGGCCGCGGAACCCGGTGGACACCGAGGCGGGGTCGTCGTCGAGTTGCTCGCGGGTCACCGAATGCTTATCCAACAGCGAAGGAAGCATGCGATTGCGGTAGAGGTCGTCGGCGGCTTTGAACATCGCCCCGGCGTGGCTGTCGATGGGTTCGCCACCCTCGACGACGAAATCGAAGCAGTCACCCACCGGGATCAGGTCATCGACGGTCAGGTTGTTGCGGCGGGCCACCAGCATCCGCTGCATCACCTTCAGAGCGGTGCGTTCCCGCTGCATCACCGAAGACAGGTTGCGCAGCGTGGACACCAGCACCGGGGAGAACGGGTAGGTCAGCCGGAACTCCGCCTCCGAGGCGCCGCGGTGCTGCTCGTCGATATTGAGGCTGTCGCGCACCACATCCCACACCTCCGGGGTGCGGGTCAGCGCGGCAAATGCCTGGTCGAGCACCGTGCGGGCAGCGTCGTCCTTGGGTTTGAGCAGCCGGGCGTGGGCCACCTCGGCCAGGTTGTCATCGCCCAACGCGATCTCGCGGAACCGGCCCTGCTGATACTGGAACGCCCGATCTAGGGCCTCCTGCTCGGCACCGGAAGCCCCGGCGTCGGCGAACCACTTACGCAGATCCATCTGCCGGGACACGAACGAGATCAACGGGATCGCCCGCTGCCGGCCCGAGGATTCGACCAGTTTGGTGATCTTCTGCGACTCGCGAGCGAAGAAGGCGCTGTCGCGCACCGAGAACGCCAGCCACAGCACCAGTTCGTCGAGGAACAACACCACGGCGTCGTAGCCCAGGGACTGGGCGTGCTCGGAGATCACCACCAGTCCGCGGTCCAGATCGACGTAGTCGGCGGTTTCGGCGAACGAGGTGAAGTAGGTGCGCGCCAAGGCCGAGACAAGTTCTCGCCGTCGCGCATCCTCCGCCGGGGCATCTAGCGCCGCCTGGTAGCGCGGTAGGTCCCAGCCCGCCCCCAGTAGGCCGCCCCAGCCGTCGTCGTCACCCGAACCCGCTCCCAGACCGGCCAGGAACTCCTCGTCGCCCATGCGGGCGCGCAAGTTCTCCGCATCCGTCAGCAGCGTGTCGGACAGGTGCACCGCCGGCAGTGGGGCGTCGGGGTGCAGACGGGTGATCTGGTCGACGTAGC
>JAUPKO010000561.1 GCA_030837395.1 Actinomycetota bacterium
CTGGGCGAGCTCGTCGGGCTTCCAGCCGGCGTCCACGCATTGGGTGATGGCCTTGTCGATGGCTTCGGCCAGGTCGGCCAGTTCCTTTTCCTTCTTGGCTTTCGTGTCGAGCAGGTTGCCGAGTTGCTTGACGGTGTCCAAGCGGGCATCGAGGAGGGCCTGCGCCTTCTTGGCGAGGTTGTTGTCGTCGGCCATCTGGTCGGGTCCCTTCGGTTGGTGGTCGTGGTTGCCATTATCGGTGGTGTTGGGGGACAAAACCGGGGCCGCGCGGCGTGTTTCCGCCCTGGCGGGTCGGCGGTGTGAGGCGTTCTCATACGGCCGCCAGGTGGGTTTCGGTGAGGTCGCGGACGTCCATGACGGCGTCGGCGGGGACTTCGGTCTCCTCGCGCTCGCCGGTGTAGACGTCACGCAGCATCAGGGTCAGGCTGTCGGGGTCAGCTCCGGGCTCGGGTTCCTCGTCGAGGATCCACCATTCACCGGTGTCGGGGTGGCAGATGTAGTCCCCGACCTCCAACTCCCCCACCGCCACGCTGCGGACGTCGCTGTCCTCGCCGGTGTAGCTGTCGACGAGCTCTTCGACGCTGCGCTGCTGGGGGGCCTCGCCGAAGATGGAGTCGACGCCCTGGTCGACCCATTCCATCCAGGTCGGCGGACGGTAGTCCGGCGAATTCGGATCGAACTGCGGATAGTCGACGGCCTTGAGCAGCGGCAGCCCCTGGTAGACGGTGAAATCCAGCGGCTCGAGGGTGGGGTCACTGGGCGGGGGCATCACGATGCCCCGCTCATAGAGCGACACCGGCGGACGCAACTCGGCGAGGATTTCTCGCTCGTTGTCATCGGCGGGGTCGTCGGGGTCGGGCACATAGAAGGCCTGGACTTCGGTGGGCCACCCGGCACGGTTCAGGGCCGTCCCGCGGCCGCGGATCCCCAAGGGCACCGTGCGCCCGGCGTGGGCGTCGTTGTGGATCATGATGGCGGCCTGTGTGGAGAGCTTGCCCAGCGACAGTCGCTGGGTGAAGTTGTCTTTGGCCTCGCCCTCGAGGAACTTCTGGTCGGCACGCTGCAGGGCGGCTACGCAGTGCAGCCGGCAGGTGCGGCCCAGCCGCAGCAGGGATGAGAATTGGGTCAAGGTGGGGCATTCCCGCGGTGCCCCTTTGCCTTTGGTGTTGTTGTAGAAGGTGCGGATGGCTTCCTGGAACTCGGTGTACTCGTCGAAGATGATCAGGAACGGTTCCTTGCCGGCCAGGGCGCGGCGATCCCGCTTGTAGAGGTTGTAGCGGGCCTGCATCTCCTTGTAGACGGTGGCGACCATGGCGATCGCCTCGTGCGGTTCGGTCAGTACCGCAACAACATTCGGGTAGTCCCGGAATGCGGTGAACTCCCCGCCCTTGAAGTCGATCACGAAGATCCGCGCCCCGAGGCGGGCACCTCCGACGAGGGCGTTATGAATGGTGGCGGTCTTGCCGGTGCCGGTCGGCCCCATGAGCAGCATGTGCGGGTTGATCTTGAGGTGCCATTCGATGACGTTGCCCTCTTCGTCGACCGCCAGCGGGATGGCGGCGCGGTCGTAGCGGGAGCAGGCGTCCTCGACGGTGGTGACGGCCGGGTTGAGCGGCGGGTAGACCAGGGTGGGCAGCTCGGGGCGGATCTCGAATGTTGCTGTTCCGGCGAGGTTGTCGCTGCGGGCGGCCCGCCACCGTCCGGGCAGTCCGAGGTCGCCGATCTTGCGGGCGATGCGGAACAACCGGTCGGTGCCGGCGAGTTTGGCGCCGATCTGGTGGTTGACGGTGAACCCGATCAGGTCCCCGCCCTCGTTGTACTTGAGGTCGCTGATGGTGGCCCCGGAGCCAAACATGTCGGTGCTGTCGATCTGCTCCCGCAGGCCGCGCACCACTGCGGGCTCGCTGTTGACACTGGACAGCGAGGCGGTGATGAGTTGGTCGGTGGTGGCGTAGGACAGGGTGTAGTGGGAGCCGACGACGTCGTCGAGGCGTTGTCCCAGTTGGGTTTTGAGTTCCTCGCGGCGGCCGCGGTAGGACAGGGTGATGGTCTTGGGTTTCCCGGGCTCACCGTTGGGGCCCTCGTCGTCCCATTCGGTGATCGCCACGATGCGCCGGCGCGGCAACCCGTCGAATCCTAGGTAGGGGTAGAGCACCCATTCGATTTCGTTGAGGTCGCGGGCGCGTTCGCGGCGGATCCGCAGCTGCGCTCCCAACCAGTCGGCGACCCCATAGGAGGCCATCAGGCCGAGCACTCCGGCTAGGGCGTCGGGAAGCACCGGGATGAGAAGCAGCACGACGGTGGCCGCGGTCAGGCCGGCCGCGGCGGTGACCGGCCCGCCCACCATCGGCAGGGGCCGGCGGTCGTCGGGGTCGTGCTGAACGGGGGCGGCAAGGCGCACCCCGGTGATGACGGCGGCGGCCACACCCACGGTGAGCGCCAGGAGAGCCAGGGTGGTCAGGGCGGTGGGTCCGGCGCCGGTGGGGTGGGTGTTGGGCAGGGACACCACCGGATGGCTGGTGGTGAAGTAGCCGTGGCGTAGCGCCCACCCGGACAGCCCGCCGGCGCCGTTGAACCACAGCACTCCTGCGCCGGCGACGCCGGCCGCGGCGGCGGCGCCGCCGAGGTTGGTGGTGTCCGGTGTCTTGGTGGGGGTCGGCATCGCGGTTAGTAGCCCTTCGGCGGGGCGTAGGGGTTGGCCTGCTGGACGCGGGCCATCAGGTTGGAGCCGTCGGCGGAGACCCCGTAGCGGGTCATGACGTAGTGGATCGCGGCGGCGGCGTTGGCGACCGGGTCGAAGATGTTGCGGGAGGTACCGGGCCGCCAGTGGGCGTTGAAGGTGGGTTCGATGGTCTGCATCCAGCCTTTGGAGGGAATCCCCGCCCGGGCGTTGGAGTCCCAAAGATTTACTGCTCGTGGGTTGTTGGCGGATTCGCGTTTGCCCATGGTCAGCAGTCCTGGCAGCCAGTTGCGGATGGCGCGGGGATCGGTGATTCCGTTGGCGGCCAACGCTTTTATCGCCCAGGCGGTGGGGTTGTCTCCGGTGGCCGACGCCAGTACGGTGCGCCGGTCCTCACCACCGGGGCTGCTGGTGGTGGCGGTGGGTGCGCCGCGGAGGTCCTTGATGTAGTCGGAGGCCATGGTGTTGATGGTGCTGGCGTTGAGCCCGTCCTTGCCGAGGGCTTGGGTCAGCACGGATCCGGCGGCGGTGAGCCCGGTGGTGATGGCGCCGACGACGGCGGCCTGACCGGCCGGGGTGTTCAGGATGGGGCTCATGGCCTGGATGGCGCTGTTGACCTGGTTGATGATCTGGTCGATCTGCTGGCGCCCGGTGGTGGTGTTGGTCGCGGAGCTTTCCAGGGTGGTGCGCAGTTTGCGGTCGAGGTTGTCCATCGCCTGCGACTGGTTGGTCAGATCGTCTCGGGTGCCCTGGAAGGCCGCGCCGGCCTCCCCGGTGACTGCCGAGGAGGGGTCACCGGAGGTGAGCCGGTCCAGGATGGCCGGGGGCAGGCCACTGGTGGACGGCATCGCCGGGGATCCCTGCCCGAACTGGCTGAGGATCTGAGCGAACGGGGCGAGCAGGCCCGAGCCCAAGCCGGCCAGGGTTGCGGGTAGACCCATGGCGGCCTGCATCGCCGGTGACAGGGTGCTGGTGGCGATGTTGAGCGCGTCGGCGGCACTGATCGGGGAGGCGGCTTTGGCGGCGGCGGGGTCCGCGGCGGCGTCGGTGCCGCCGGGCCTGCCGCCACTGTCCTGGTCGCGGCTGGGGCTCGTGGCGTCCTTGCTGTCCCCGGCGGCGGGGGTGCC
>JAUPKO010000562.1 GCA_030837395.1 Actinomycetota bacterium
AGCCCTGCACCTGCTCACCGACCTGCTACCCGACCAGGTGCGCACCCTCGGCGCAGACCACCCCGACACCCTCACCACCCGACACAACATCGCCTACTTGACCCGTGTCGCTGGTGATCGCGGCGAAGCGCTGCGCCTGTACACGGAGTTGTTGCCCGACCAGATGCGGGTGTTGGGCGCAGACCACCCGGCCACCCGCAGAACCATGAACCGAATCGCTTACCAAGCTGTGTCCATGAGTGACCTGGCTCCCGTCATCACCCTGGCGGAAGGCACCATGAATGAGGGGGCCGTCAACTCCTTGGTCCTGGCGGCTTGGCGACTGGGCGCTGCAGGTCATGCGCCGGAGTCACAACCGACCAAGGGTTCGCTTGCCCAACTGCTGTATCGGGTCGCCGATGCTGCATCTGGTGACGAGCAGGCACGGTCCGAGTTGCCAACGGAAATGCTCGGGGTATTGGAGTCGCTGTAAGGCACACGATGCTGATTCGATGTGTTTGCCTTGCTCGAGCACCACGCCCGGCTCATTCATTGACGTTCAACTCTGTCTGACTCGTGTCGTTGGCTGCAGTTGGGGCGCGGACGGCGGACTTCACCTCTCTCCGCAACGTGCCGAGGCTGCTGAACAGCAGCTACACCAAATCCTTGCAGGTGTCCAGATCCACCCGACCGCGCACGGCCGCCATGAGCGCTGAGGCGCGCCGGACGCCGTCCGCCATGAGCGCTGCGGCCAAGCGATCTCTCACCTCCCGGTCGCTGATCCGATCGTCGTGTGTGGGATCCCAGGCGCGGTCCAACTCGCCCGGCGAGAGCAGGCGGGCCTTGCCCGCGGTGGCCATGAAGATGCCGCGCGCGAGCGCGTCGATCGAGGTGTATGTGGCCCGCACGAGCGCCTCGGCCTCACCTGCCCCGGCGTCGTTCCAGCCGAACTGGCTGAACCACGTGACCGAGGAGCAGGTGTCCGCGTCGCAGTCGCCCTAATCCGAAGTTACGTGGGTTTGGGTGTGTGTTTGTGCTGGTGGGGTGGGGTTTGGCGTGCTGGGTCGGGGTGTGGTTCTGTCTACTCTTGGCTCAGGTGAGGGTGACAGGGATGGGGGTGCCGAGTAGTTGGAAGGCTCGGCGTTGGGTGTCGGTGGGTTCGGTCAGGGTGGGCACGGTGGGGCCGTTGGGGCCGTATTGCAGGTCGTTGCGGGTGAGGGTGCCCAGGTGGGCGAGGAGGTCTTGGTAGGAGCGGGCTGGTTGGCCGCCGGTGGTGGTGTGGGTGGAGGCTTTCGTGTTGGCGGCGTCGGAGCGGACGGCGGGGGCGACGGGGTCGGTTGGTGTGGGCCGGTCCTCGTCGGTGTAGGTCAGGGGTGCCCATGTGCGGCGTAGGTGCCAGGTGAGGTAGGCGGCCAGGGTGCAGATGAACACGTGGGCGCGGACCCTGGTTTCGGTCCAGTGGTGCACGGGGCGCAGGTGCAGGTCGATGGCTTTGATGGAGCGGAAGTCGCGTTCGACGCGGGACAGGTTCTTGTAGGCGGCCACGACCCCGTCGGCGTCGAGCTGGTCGGCGGGGACGGTGGTGCGGATCAGGTAGATGCCGTCGAGGGCGGCTTCGGTGTCGATGTTGTCCTGGTTACGGGCGTAGGTGAAGGTGGTGTCGGTGATGGTCAGGGTGAAGTGTTTGGCCATCTTGTGCCGGCCGATGGTGCGCCCGACGCGCAGCCCGATCTTGTCCGCCCCGCGCAACCGCCCGGCCGAAACGGCGGCACGGATTTTGGCCAGGTCGGCCTCGGTGGCGGCGAGCAGAGCATCACGTTTGCGGGCCCGTTCGTCGGCCAGGGCCGGGTTGCGGCAGGCGATGAGCCGTTCTCCGGGATAGTCCGGGTGGGCGATCTCGGCCAGGTTCTGCTCATCGAACAGCGATAGCTGCAAAGGCCCGTCGTCGGCGGCCAGCGCGGCGATCTGCGGGGCGCGCAGGGCGGTGATCCAGCCGTAGCCGCCGAGCTCGCGCAGCCGGGCGATCCGGGCGCTGGTGATCATCCCGCGGTCCCCGACCATCACCATGTCATCGAGCCGGTAGCGGTCTTTGAAGTCTTCGGTGATGTCGATGAACGCGGCCGGGTCCGCGGTGTTGCCCTCGAACACCCGCACCGCGACCGGGCGCCCCTCGGGGTCGGTGAGCAGCCCGTACTCGATCTGCGCCAGGCCCTTCTTACCGTCGCGGGAGTAGCCGCGCGCCGCGAGCGGACATTTGCGTCCGGTCATCCATGAGGAGGACAGGTCGAACATCGCCAACCGGTGCGGGTTCACCTGCGGGGCCAGGTGTCGGGCGGCGAGTTTGGCCTCGATGCGTTCTTGCCGTGCGGCGAGCCAGTCCATCGCCGCGTACACCTCGTCGGTGCCCACCCCGGCCACCCCCAGATCGGCCCCCAGGGTGGTGTCCGCCCACCAGCGGGTGGTCGCCAGCTTCGAGCCTGGGCGCACCGCGCGGGCCACGATCAACGCCAAGGCCACCTCCCGCAGCCGGCCGGCCGGACCCAACAGTCCCGGCAGGCCCAACGTTTTGGCTTGGGCCATCACCGCCGCGACATGCCCGTGGGGTAGCGACCGGGTCACCGTCGCGCGCGCCGCTGCGGGCACGAACTGTTCCCCGGCCAGCGACCGGCGCACCACCTCGATCGTGTCGGCGGGCAGGTGCGACAGGTTCGCCACCGTCTCGTTGCGCACCTTGCCGTCCTGGCGGTACGACCGGCGCAGCAGATGGGACTCGTACACCCGCGCCACCCCGTCCTTGCCGGTGTAGTGGCGACGCTGAGTCGACACATGCACCGCATCACCACGCTTGACCATGAACCGAATCTAGCACAAACGCCCCCCAGCACCAAGAGCGTTAGTGACTACACGCGTGCGTGTCGAAAGACCCATATACGCAGGTCACACACCAAAATCAACCCCCACACCCTCGTAACTTCGGCCTAATGCTCGCATAGCACCTCGTCAAGGGCTTGAACGATCAGCGTCAGGGATGTGCCGCCGCGCCTGGCTCGACGGTGCAGGGTCGCGGACGGCCGCGGAGCGGGCCGGGGTGGACCGCAAGACCGCGCGACGGAATGCGGCTACCGCTACACCGGCGGCAGCAGCCGGGTCGGGGGTTCGGCGGGGGCCTCACCGCGCTCGAGCGCCACGGCATAGCGCATGGCAGCCCTGGCGCGGGGACGGTCCCGGCCGGCGTCGTAGGCCAGGGACATCCGGAACCAGGCCGCCGGGTCGCGCGGGGAGGCGTTGACTTGCGCGAGGGTCTCGGCGAACTCGTCGGCGGCGGCGTCGAGCTGCACCCGACCCGAGGGCGTGCGGGGCAGCTCCGGCGGTAACTGCCCAGCCGCCCCCAGCCGATCCGCCAACTCCTGCACCTGGCCGGCGAAGCGAATCTCCTTCCACACCAGCCACAGGCCGATCAACGGCAGCACCATCACCGCAAGTCCCAGCACCGCGGCCGCCGGACGACCCGAGGCGACGAACCGCCACCCCT
>JAUPKO010000563.1 GCA_030837395.1 Actinomycetota bacterium
TCCAAGCCTTCTCCGAAACCGACAGCAGAGCCTCGGTGGCTTCGCCGGTGATCGGCAGCGCAGCGATCACCTCGTCACCGTCCTCGGCCAGTCGCACCCCGGCGACGCCGTTGCCGGCAGCTCCCTGCGGGTTGATCACGGACGGGTCGACGCGCAGCACCTTGCCGCGGCGGGTGACAAACGCCAGGTGCGCACCTTCGGGTAGGACGCCGGAGCGCAGCAGGCCGGTGATGTCGGGGGCCACCGGTACGTCGCGGACCTTGGTCGGCAGGCCGGCGCCGGTGGTGAACTTGACCCGCCCATCGGTCCAGACGGCCCACCCGAGCCCGCCGGAGAGCAGGTCGCCGTGGCTGTCTGAGAGGATTCCCTGGTGGTCCAGACGCCACGCGGCGTTGGGCTTGCGGGGGCCGTCGTTGTCGGCGCTCAATGCCACCGGAGCGGCGTCGAAGTCCAGGGCGGTGCGCCGGTCGAACTCCTTACCGGCGAACAGCTTCGCCGTCTCGACCAGTTCGGCGTCGATCAGTTTCTTCCGGGCGTCGGGGGAGGACAGCAGCTCGGTGAGTTGGGCGAACTCGGCGTCGAGCTTGTCGGCTTCGGTGCGCAGCTCGATGACGTCCAGTTTGGTCAGCCGGCGCAGCTGCAGCGCCAGCACGTAGTCGGCCTGGACGTCGTCGATGCCGAAGCGGGCGCACAGCCCGGCGCGGGCCTCGTCGACGGTGTCCGAGCCGCGGATCACCGCGACGGCGGCGTCGATGTCGATGTGCACCAGGAGCAGGCCCGACACCAGATGCCTTCTGGCGGTGACCTTCTCCAGCCGGTGCTCGCTGCGGCGGACCACGACGGAGTCGCGCAGCGATAGGAACGAGGCGATCAGCTCCCGCACCGACCACCACCGCGGGATACGGTCGGCGTCAAGGGCAACCAGGCTGGCGGCGAAGGTTCCCTCCAGTGGGGTCAGTGCCAGCAGTGAGGTGATCAGCTGCTGCGGGTCGTGACCGCGTTTGGCGCTGACCACGATGCGCAGCCCGTTGCGCCGGTCGGTGAGATCGGACATGTCGGCCACACCGGGCAGGTCCCCGCCGGTGATGAGCGAGCGGATACGTTCCTGCACAGTGGAACTGGCGACCCCCGGCGGCAGTTCGGTGATGACGACGTTGCGGCCCTCCACGACCAGCTTGCCCCGCACGGTGAACGAGCCCTTCCCGGTGGTGACGTAGTCGCGTAGCCCGTCGGAGCCGACGACCGATCCGCCGCAGCCCCAGTCGGGTCCGGGCAGCAGTTCCATCAGCTTGTCGTCAGAGAGTCCCGGCTTCTTCAGCAGCGCCCGGCAGGCGGCCATCACCTGACGCGGGTTGTGGGCGGGAACCTTGGTGGCCCAGCCTTCGGCGATGCCGATGGCGCCGTTGACGAGCAGCACGGGGAAACGGGCCGGCAGGACGGTCGGCTCGATCCATTCGCCGTCGAAGGTCTCCGTCATCGGCACGGCGTGGTCGGCCAGTTCCGCGGTCAGCGCCGCGCCGGCCGGGGACAGCCGCATCTCGGTGTAGCGGTCCGCCGCCGGGATGTCGCCCTGGATGCGGGGGAACGCACCCTGGCCGTCGATGATCTTGACCCGCTGGAAGTCGGCGGCCAGTAGTGCCGCGGCACCGTACATGGCGGCCCCGCCGTGCGGGTGCAGGTTTCCGGTCACCGCCGAGCAGACCTTCGATGATTTCTGAGGTTTGTTGCCGGGCAATAGATTTGAGGAGTGCATCTGGTAGAGCAGGCGTCGTTGCCCCGGCTTGAGGCCGTCGTAGGCGGATGGAATCGCCCTGTCGCTGACGGAATACAGCGCGAAGATCAGCTGATACTGGTTCCAGTAGTCCTCGGCGGAGACGTCGTGGACCAGGTCAGGGTTCTGTTCGATGACGGTCATCGGTCTGCTGGTTCCTTAGTTGAGGTCGAGGGTCGCGGTGTCGATACGGGCGGCGGCGGCGGCCATCCAGTCGCGGCGTCCCTCCGGCGGGCCGCCGAACAGGGTGTGGTGCAGCGCGAGGGCTTTGTCGTCGGGGCTGATGCGGTAGACGGTTCGCTGGGCGGGGTCGAGCACGGTGTTCCAGAAGTCGTCGGCGTTCATCTCGCCTAGTCCCTTGTTGCGCTGCACCTCGACCTTGCGGCGGGAAGTGTTGCGCAGCTTGGCAACTGCCTCGTCGCGCTCGCTCTCGTCCTGGCAGTAGATCCGGGTCTCGGCGTCGTAGACCACGAACAGCGGCGGCAGCGTCACGTAGACCATGCCGGCGGCGATCAGGGGCCGGTAGAAGTCGAGGAACATCGAGATCAGGCTGGAGTTGATGTTGGCGCCGTCGGGGTCGGCGTCCGAGGCGAACAGGATCCGGTCGTAGCGGGACTTCTCCGGGTCGCAGTGATCGCGCACCCCGCAGCCCAGGATGCGTTCGATCGCGTCGAATTCGTCTTTGGTGCGGGCCTTGGTGGCGGTCCATCCGAATGTGTTGGGCGGCTTGCCTTTCAGCGGGAACGCCGCCTGGAAGGTGGCGTCGCGGGCCGCCTTGACGGTGCCCAGCGCGGAGTCGCCTTCGCAGATGAACAACTCGGCGCCGCTGCCGCGGCCGGAGACCTTGGAGGGCAGCAGCTTGGGCGGCAGCGACAGGTTGGTGCCCAGGCCCTTGGCTTTGGACGCCGCTCGGGAACGTTCCTTGGCCCCCTCGGCGCTGCGGCGGGCCCGTGCGGATTCCAGGGCCAGCTTCACCCAGGTGCTGACCGCGGGGGCGTTGGCGGGGGTGGCCGCCCACACCGTGACCGCGCGGGCCACCTCCGGGACCATCGCCAGATTCAGTGACCGCGATGACACCGAGGTCTTCGCCTGCGAATCCCACGACACGTCCGGTGCGCGGGTGTCGACGGCCAACGCGGTGACCGCCGCGAAGTCCTGCGCCTCCGGCCCGGCCTCGCCCTTGGCCAGACCGAGATCACGCATACGGCCGGCCTTCTCGGCCAGCGCTTCGGTCAGTCCGCGCACCGCCGCGGTCAGATGCGAACCGCCGTTGGCGGTGCGGACGGTGTTGCAGAACGCCGCCACGGTGGCCGGCTCGGCAGGGCCGGCAGCCACCGACCACCGCATCGGGGTGGGTCCCCGGCCGGTGGTGTAGGAAG
>JAUPKO010000564.1 GCA_030837395.1 Actinomycetota bacterium
GAAGCCCTCATCTCAAGCCGCCCAGTGACGGTGCGTGAGGGCGTGGAGGCAGGGCGGCTGCACGCCTGTGAGGAAAGACTTCGCCCTGACTTCGGTGAAAAGCCAAGGGTGAGGCAACCCGAAAACGTGCTCGTGCACCGCCAGGATCGTTCTGGCTACTGTGTTGACGTCTCGGTAATCGAAAGGCAACTGATACGAACCTTGCGGCCCGGTCGAGGTTAAGTCGGTCGGCGATGAAAAGCCCGCATCTCGCAGCAGAAGTTGCCCGGGGAAGGAAATCACCTCCGGCTGGCCGACGCAGGACAAATCCACTAACCAGCCTCGGAAAACCCTGCCCACACTAATCCGCCAGACCTCGCCTGGCTCAGCGGCAGGCGCCCAACTGTCAAGAACGATCACCTGCCCCGGGATCAGTTCGGCAATTAGAGCTGCCAACGTGCGCAGCCCCACATCCGGCTCGTCGTCATAGGCGCTCATTCTCAGCACCGCCCTTCAAATAGTGGTACCTCATGTATAGCCGCGGGAATTGCCGTGGACGTCCAAGGCAACCCCCCTTACCCGAACCGGCAGACAAGCTCCGCCAACGGTGGCTTCGCTAGGGGTTACGGGGCCCTTCACAAATCAGGGTGGAGTTGGGGTCTGTGGGCGGGAAGCCCCATGGTGAACCCGGGGAACCTTCAGCGTCCGCACCTTGTAGATCGGAAGATTCGGACAGACATGGATGCTTCCGTTTCCTGTCCCGTCACCTGCACGCCGGGTCTTCCCGCGGTCTCATTCCGGGTGACCTCCGTGGTCACCCGTCGGCAGCGCACGTCGGCACCGGCCGCCCCGGCCGTATCTGTCCACAAATGTGGACAGCCGACCACCTCCCGGTGGAACGCAGACTGGGAAGTCAACCGCCCCCAAACACCTCGTCCCGGCCAACGATGACCATGGCGGCGGCCTGACCTCAGCAGCCTCCCGACCGCGAATCGGTCACCGACAACCTCAATCGGTCCGGTTCGTCTCTGCAGGGGTCCGGGTCACCCAGGTAGCAGGTCAGCGAGGACACCAGCCGGCGCAACGCCACCGGGTCCAACGGGTCCTCCCGACCGAAGTTGAGTACCAAGGCACCGGCGGAGCGCCATTGATGGCGTTTGCCTTGTCGCGCGTCAGAATCGGTGGCCAGGCAGTTGGACCTGAGGGTCCAGGGGCGACTAGGGAGGTGTCCCGAACCGCCGCGCTGCAATCCAGGGACACGGCCCTGCATTAGAGGATCACAGGGGTGCGCTGGGGGCCTCACTGAGGTGGGGGCGTTCGTCGTCGAGGGCGTCGAGTGCCGCGCGCAGGGCGGTGCGGACGTCGGCGGGCAGCAGAGGAAGGGTTGAAGCGAACTCGCCAATGCCGTCAGGATGGTGCAGGGTAACGCTCGTCGCCATCGCGAAGCCGAGGAATTTGGTGGCGTGGGACTCTATTCTCTTCGACAACTCGTTCAGGCCCGTCCAGGCGCCGATCTTCTCTGGCACCCATGTCTCGACACACCAGCCATGCGCTTGCAGGGTTGATACGGGAAGGGGTTCGTCGCACCACAGGACCGCGAAGGGGGTGGTTTCGCCGTCCACGATGCGGTCGTCGCCAACTTCTAGCACCCGAACGCGAATCCTGGGTGAGTCGTGTCCGTCACCAAGTGGAATGGTGATCCGCTCCATCGGCCGTGGCAAGTATGGGAGCCAAATGGTGCGGGTCAGTCCCGAGGTTTGGCCGACGTCGTCGACGCCCAACAGGAGGGCATCCAACCCCTCCATCGCCACATTCGTCCCGAGTGGCAAATCGTCGTATGGCACCCAGTCGAAAGCGGCAAGTTCTCGCTGGGGCACCCAACCAGGAATGCTCCGTCCCGCATAGACAACGATTGAGCGGGATTCGTCGTCGATGGCGTCGTAAACGATCGGGCCGAAAACCGTCTCCATCCCTACGCTCACTGTGGCGAAGCCATCATCGATGTGCACAATCTCGCTCAGGTTGCGGGTCTCACACCTCCGAACGTGCTGCTGTTCCCAACCGCGAAGATCGCCGAAGACTACGAAGACTCTCACCGTGGTGGCGCCATTGTCCAATGAATTGCCTTGCGGCGAAGGTGACTTCTGCTGCAGGTGGGATGGAGTTTGGCAGGGGCTAGTCGAATCGTCTCTGTGCATGCGGACGAGTCTGCCAGTCGATTTCGGAAGATCGTCCCTTGTCTCAGAGCAGGCCTAACCGGCAGAGGCGGGCATCAACACGGCGAATCCGAGGAACTCGCGGCCACCTTCACCGCATCCTTGGCGGATGGCCCACGGCCTCCACACGTGACGTGGGGGCCATATGGCGAGGCACGGGAAATGGTCTCTATTGCCCCCGAGCGCGAGTCGCGCGCTCGGGGGCTGCGGGACGTGGGGCAAGTTCTTCCGCGGCCTGAGGCGACGCGGCACTCAGGCCACGGACTCGCGCCGCTGGGACCGTCCCCACGCCTCCCGCGCCAGCCGGTCCACCTGCGCGAGAAGCTGTCCCGGCTCCACCCGCAGGTCCAGCGGGTACTCCACCACCTCGACCCCCGTGTTGCGGATGGTGCGCACCCGGGGCTTGCCGCCGCCACCGTAGACCAGCCAGGCGGTCGGCACCTGCAGCGCCGTGCAATAGGCCAGCATCTGGTAGTGGTCGGCGTTGGGGTACCGGCCGCTTGGCCCCTCGGCCTTGTACTTGGCGTCGAACACCAGGCGGGGTAGGCGGTTGACGGTGTGGACGATGTCCACATACATGGGGATGGCCGCCTTGGCGCCGATGCCCGGCTCGTCGAGGTGGTCGGGGTACTGCAGGCGGGTGGTTCCCGGATACCGGCGCAGCCCCTCGGTTAGCGCCGCGCCAACGAAGTCCTCAAACACCTTCGCCATGTCCACCACGAAGGCTGCGACCCGAATCGTCCCATCGCCGGCTTCCGCGGAGGTGTTCGCGAGCACCAGTTCTGCCAGGCGCAGGGCGGGCAGGTATCGCTCGTTGAGCCGGGTCGGGCGCCACGCGGGCAGCGCCTCGCCGTGGCGTAGCACCGATACCTCGGCGAGTCGGCCGTCGAGGTGGGCCAGCCGCGCGGCCGCGGAGTTGGACAGGCGGGGCACGGCGAGCATGCGGCGGATCGCGGTGCGCAGGATTCGGTTCTCGGTGATGTTCACGGTGAACTCGTCGTACGTGACTTCCACTGGGACCATGAATCCGGGGCGTCTGGCGATCTGGTCGCTGATGCGAATCCTTCCGCGCACCGTGCGGAGAGCCTCGTCGACCGTCACGTAGCCCTGCAGTACCCCTCCGGCGGTTGCCCGTTCCGCGAGACGGGCCAAGGACTCCGCGAGCGCTGCCCATAGGTCCGGCTCTTCCACACCGGCGACGTCCTCGGGCCGAAAGCCTGGGTCGCGGGCGTAGCCCAGCAGGAACAGAAGTTTGGTCAAGCCCACTTTTCGTTTGGGTACCACCTGCACTTGGAGCTCATCGATCCGCACCGCCCCGACTCTGCCGTTGGGCAGGATCCGCCACCGCCCATGGTGTTCCGGTCGCACCTCGACCAGCCGGGTCTGACTGAGCGCCTCGGCCACCGCGGTCGGCAACGGCACTACGCGCCCGTCGGGATCGAGTTCGTGAAGGACGATTGGCCGAGACACGGTCAGTTGTCCGGTCCACCCGCGGCATCGGGGTCAAGCCCCGCGGGCTCGGATTCACGGGGGCCAGCGGTCTGGCCACCGCCCAGGGCAGCACTCACCCCATCACCGAGTGTCACGTCATCACTTTCGTCTGCATCATCCGTATCGCCACGCACACCGGCACGCAGTGCCGCCAACCCGAAGCGGTCGCGTAGTTGATCACGCGACAGCCGCCCGTAGTAGTGCTCCTCCAGCAGCGGCATGATGTCGTGCTTCCACACCCGGGCCAAGCCCTCCTCGGTGCCGGCCTCTGGCCGCATCAGATAGGACGGTCCGATGCGCAGGTCGCGGTCCTGATCCTCGATTGCGGCGTTCAGCGCTGCCAGAAGGTGGGCACGGTCGTCGTCGAATCGGTTGGCGGCCAGCCAGCCGGCGAGCACGCCGGAGACGGGTGCTTCGTCGGGGTGCAGTTCGATGAAGGAGAACCGGCGCCGCATGGCGGCGTCGAGCAGTGCGATGGACCTGTCGGCGGTATTCATGGTGCCGATGAAGAACAGGTTGGGTGGGAGCCGGAATGCCTCGGTGGGCCGATACTGCACGTTGATCGATTCGTTGCGGTACTCGAGCAGGAAGTACAACTCCCCGAACACCTTCGCCAGGTTGGCCCGGTTCAACTCGTCGATGACGAGCACGTGGGGATACTCAGGGCTGGTGGCCGCTGCGGCGGCGATGCGACGCAGAGGTCCAGAGGTGAGTCGAAAACTGGCCTGACCGGCGGCGGTCTCGGTCGGGCGGAACCCCTCGAAGAAGTCCTCGTACGCGTAGGAGGGGTGGAACTGCACGAGCCGGGCACGGCTGCGGTCTGACCCGACGATGTGGCGGGCCAGTTCCTTGGCCAGGTAGGTTTTGCCGGTGCCAGGAGGGCCATAGAACACCACCTGCTGACGGGCCTGCATCAGGTCGATCAACTCCTGGAGTTCAGCTCGGTCGATGTGGAGTCGAGCGGCGAGTCCGTCCGTGGCGTCGGGTAGCCACGGGACGCCCCCTGGCGGCAGCACAGGTGGTGTTGTCACGACTTCGTCGTCGGTGGCCGGGACTGGGTCCAGCGGTCCTCCGAGTAGTTTCCCGAGGGCTTCGCTCTCTTGAGAAAGGCTCAGTAGGCGGCCCGGCAGATCCAGGTAGGTCGACAGGCTGGCGTCCAAGGCGCTTGGGGGCAGGACGCCGACCCAGGAGGCGCTGCATCGGAGCCGGTCGACGCCGGCCGGCGATGTGTCGTCGTACTCGGGTGCGCCATCGACGACGCCCAACACGAGGTCGGCGCCTGACTGGGTCAGCACGTAGTCCCCTGGTGCCACCGCAGTCAGGAAGGTGTGGGCGTCGATGGCGAGTTCATCAACACGATCAGTATCCGCTCCTGAGTAGCCAGCCTCAACTGCCGCACGGATCTGCTTGTCGCTGGTCTCGGAATCGACCGGGGGCAGATGCGCCGACTCCACAGAGACCGAGCCCTGGTCAAGCCAACGTGCGACCGTTTCGTCGCCCGCACGGATCAGCCAGGCGCCCACCGTGCTGCCTCGCCAGGCGCGCAGGGCGGTCTGTTCGTCGGCGGGCCAGCCACGGGGGGTCGGGTGGTCGGTGATGGCCCAGGCCACACCTTGGGCTTCAAGGCGTGAAAGGGTCTGGCCGGCGACGTCGTTGACTGCTGCCCTGACCTCGTCCAGGAATCTGAGCATCGTCGCGTACCGCTGGCTCGGTGAGTCCTGGGTC
>JAUPKO010000565.1 GCA_030837395.1 Actinomycetota bacterium
ATCCAAGAGGCGCTCGAGTACTTCAGTCCCGGCCCGCCACCGGTGGCCCCCGCGCCGAGCCCGCCGCAGTCACCGAGCCTGGGCCCACAGAGTTCCGAGACCTTCGTCGAGTCGGCCAGGGCGGCGGCACAGCGGATCGCGGGCTTGCCAGTGGCGGAGTCCCCTATCGCCAGTTTGACGGCCGAACGGCAGCGAATCGCCTCGGGTGTCGAGCAGGCGATCTCGAGGACCCGAAGTCTGATCGCCGAAGGCCGGGCGGCGGACGCCTTCGCCCGCGCAACCCTGGCCGAACGCGCGCTGTTGGCCTGGAACGCACAGGCCCAGGCAGTCTCGGCGGCCACCACGGGTCTGGACGGCACCGCGGCCGCCCTCGCAGCACAGGCCTCGGAAGTGCGAGCAGCTGCCGACACGGCGATCGCCTCCAACAGTTCGGTGCCCGTGACCTTCCTGGAGCAAGCTGCAGCATTGCCCGATGCGCTCTGTTGGGCCACCGACGCCTGGGCCAATGCCTCGGTCGCGGCGGCCGAACTCGAAGCCCGGACGGCCACTACTGCGTCGGCGCTCGGGGAGCTCGCGGGGACGTTGGCCTCCGCCCGCTACGACCTCGACACGTATCTGCCCTTTAGCCTCGCGCACGCTCGCAGCATCGGACTGTCAGAGATCACCGACCCGACTGAAACGAACGCGATCCTCACCGGTTACGCCCAACTCCTAGCAGACACCGGCGATACCGTTCTCAACGATGCCCGCCGACAGGGACCATCCGCCAGCACCGCCCCCCTCGTTGAGGATCCCCAGGCATGGGAGTTCGCAGTGTTGCAGGCCCTCGGGTCGCGTTGGGACGACCAGCAGCGCGCGGCCGGTTCGCAGGATGCGGTGAGTGCTTCCTTGACCACGGCGATGAGCTACTACGTTGCGGCATCGACGCTGGCAGCCACCTCGGAACTGACCCACTCCGAAGGGGACCGACGGGTCTTCTCCCCGGCCGACTGGACCACTCAGGTTGACGTTGCCACCGCCGAGTCCCTCCGCAGCGCAATCCGGGCCGAGACGCTCGGCCTGGACCCGGACTACCTGGCCTGGAACGAAGGCTTCGGCCGCGGCGCGGCGACCGCGGCTGACACCACGGGCGCCAACGACGCCTTCCGGCTCGGTGGCCTGCAGGTCCAGTGGTACGGCAATGTTCAGGGGCACATGCTGCTGACACTGGCAGGTGCACGGAGCGCCACGGCCACCACCGGCTGAGCTCTGGGGTCAACTCGTCGTTGGCGTTGGCGTCGGCGTCGGGCTGACCGGAGGCCAGGGCGAGGGCAGCGTCACGGGTCCGCAGGGCATGGGAACCGTGTTGGAGCCCTGTGGGGCCTGCATCACGGCCGGCGCATTGGGCTGTTCCTCGGCTGCGGCCGAGGGTGCTCCAGACACAACCGCCTGTTGCGTCCACGGCACGGCCACGGGGTTGTTGAAGTCCACCTCGAACGTGGCCACCACCGGGGCCAGCACGTCCGGTTGATCCTTGAAGGCGAGACCGAGTTCGCGGTTGAAATTCATTGACGGGCTGGAGATATTGGTGGAGCCCACGTACGCGTTCTTGCCGTCGGCGACGATCGCCTTGGCGTGGATGTAGAGCACGTTGTCGGCAGTCGGGAAGAGGTGCACCACAACACCTGCCGCCTGCAGTTGGTTGTAGGCCGTGGCATAACTGTCCTGCCCGTTGACGGCACCGGTCATCACCATCCGCACCTTGCCCGGTTCCAGCCGCTGGGCCGCGGCGGCGATCGCATTGATCGTCTGCTGGTCGGACATCTCCTCGTTGTAGACATCGAGGCTCTCGGTGGCGCCGTTGACGACCGCGAGCATCCGGCTGCGAACGTTGCCTTGGTCGGTGCCCGGACCGGGGTCGGGGCCGTCCGGCAGCGGCTGCGCGGGATTCGGGGTGAAGTACGGGTACTGGCCGTCGGCGGGGTACTGATCCGCCGGGTCGCCCGACGCCACCCCGGTGGAGCCGTTGCTCCACGTCAGGGCGTTGGTGCTGTTGCGCAAGCCATTGGTGACGGTCGGCCCGTCGCAGGCGAAATCGGAAGCGAATACCCGGGCGATCTCGGCAATCAAGTCGGAGTCTGTGACGGCCATGTAGAAGTCGCGCGCCGACCAGAAGTTGCAGGGGTCCGGGCACGTCGACGCTGGCTTGTAGCTCTGGTAGCCGTAGGCATTCAGGTTGCCGGTGAGGACCATCGCCACAGCGGTGGCGGGCAGGTCCGCGGGAGCGAGCACCCCACCGTCCTTGCCCAACGCATCGATCACGACGGTCTTTTGGTGAGTGATCTGGAAGTTGTTGCTCGACCAGTTCACCTCGACCGTCCCGGCTCCCGGCGCGGCGGCCGCGGTGTCGAGCACGGACTTGAGGTCATAGGCGTACTTGGTGCTCGACCCGCCCCACCACTGCCCGTTGAGCACGAGCCGGACATTGACCCCGCGACCGACCGCGTCGACCAGCGCCTGGTTGATCTGCGGCGCATCGATCTCGTAGACGCTGATGGCCACCGACGTTGTGGCCCGGCCGATGGCGTCGAGCAACGAGCGGCCCTGGTCGTCAGGCTGGACGGAGAACCGGACCGAGTTGGTTTGGTCGGTGGCACCGGCCAGGGCACTTGCCGCACCCGAACCACTGCCAACGGAACTGGCGGACTCACCTGCCTCGCCGCCCGAGCAACCTGTGGCCACAACCGCCAGAAGGGTCAACGGCGCCAACCCCCGGAGCCACCGCTTAGATTTGGCATCACGCATGTGCTGGTTCCTCGCAGTTCGAGTCAAGATCACGGGGGTTCGGTTGGATGAATAGTTTTCATGAGGCTACGTCGTCGGCCCGATCGCGTCAACAACAGGCGGACCACACCAGGGCCAGGGTGCTCGAGGCCGCCATTGCCCTGATTGAACAGAAGGGCGAGGCAGGCCTTCGGGTGGTTGAGGTCGCCGAACAAGCGGGGGTGTCCGTCGCGTCGATCTACAACTACTTCACCAATCGCGATGAACTCGTCACCGCAGCACGAGTGGAGCAATACCTCGCCTCCGTTGGCGCCGATGTCGAGCGCATCGGCCAGGTGCTGACGCAGGCGCAGGACCCGGCGGAGTACATCTCCCTTATGCGGGACGTCTCACGCGAGGCATCTGCCGCCGATCGCGCCGACCGGCGGTGGCGTCGCGCGGAGGTGCTCGGCGCCGCCCGCCGCCGCCCGGAACTGGCGACCAGAATCGGCGAGACCCAACACCAGATCAACCGCGAGTTGACCCGGATCGCCCGGCTCGGGCAGGAGCGTGGGCTCCTCGACCCCACATTGGACCCGGCGGCGCTGGCCGTCTTCGTGCAGGCGTTCACGTTCGGGCTGGTGCTCGCCGACGTCGACCCGGGATTGGCATTGGACGAGGAGTCCTGGCTCGACGTCGTCACCCGCTTCACTGCATCGATCACTCCCCCAGGCGGCGGCGGACCCGGGTTCAGCGTTCCGCCGCCGAGGCCGTCAGCAGGTCGGTGAGTAGGTCGGCTGCGTAGGAGGCGCCGCCGGTATCTGTGAAACTTCGGGCCACCGCTGCAGCCCCCGCCGACTTGTGGCGGGCCTGCCGCACTGCCTGCCGGAGCCGTTCCGGCGTCAGTTTGTCGGGGCGCAGCGCCACACCGGCCCCGCAATGCACCACTCGTTGGGCGGTTTCGGACTGGTCGCGACCCCACGGGACGACCACCAGTGGCACGCCGGCAGCTAGCGTCCGCTGCACCGTACCCATGCCGCCGTGGGTCACCACGACGTCCACCTCGCGGATGACCGCCCCATGTGGCAAGAAGCGCTCGATTCGCACGTTGTCTCCCGGTTGCGTGAACTGCGCAGGGTCGACGGCCGCCGAGGTCACAATCACGCTGCCGGGCTCCCCGGCCAGTCCGGCCAGCGCCGCCGCCACGATCGCCCCGTCGTCCTGGAACTCCGTGGAGATACTGACCAGCACCCGGGGTCGCGGGAGGTCAGCCAACCAACCGGGTGCCTCACCGGCCGGCGCCCAGAGCCCGGGACCGACCTGCCGAACCGAGGGGGGCCACTGCCGCCGGGGGTACTCGAACGGTTCAGCGGTGAGGTAGATCAACAAGTCGGCGCGCAGGTAGATGTCGGACACAGACCGTACCGGCGGCACCCCTAGCCCAACCCGCAAACCGTTCAGCCGCTTCACCGCGGGGGCTGCAGCGCGGCGCTGCACTGCCCAGACGAACCTGTCCCGCAGCCGGTCGAGGCCATGGCGCGGGGGCGCGAACCCCGGACCGAACGCCGGAGTCTGCGGCGATGGCACCGGCAGGACGTACGGCAGGAACATGGCCCAGGGTCCGCCTCGAAGTTCCGTGAAGGCCGCGGCTCCCCAACAGTTGGCATCCACGACCAGCACATCCGGCTCGAGTTCAGCGACAGCCCGACCACATCAGCAGCGATCGACCGGTGCTCCAGGCCCGCCGCCACCACGGTTGCACGTTCGTCCGGCAACGTCTGAACGACGACGTCGTGGCCCCGTTCCCGCAGGGTCAGCGCCGTATCCATGATCGGATACAAGTGGCCCCGGGCAGGTGAGGTGTAGATCAGAATGCGGCTCATGATTCCTCCAGGACGGCGCCGACCAAACGGGCGATTACGGCCTCGGTGGCGCCCGAGGACCGTCCGAGGTCAAGGCGCAGTAGCTTCCACAGGTAGATGTCAGTGGCGGCGACCAACGCATCGACCGTCTGCCGATCCGCGACCGGCATCATGGGGCCGAAGCAGCGGCGCACCCAAGCCCGATGGAAGGCCCGACCTTCGACAACCGCGCGCCCGGCCACCTCATCCCCGGAGTGCTCCTGCGCCAAGAGATTGAGCACCAACCGCCCCTCGGCCTCGTAGTGGGCCATCAACTCGCGCACCGCCGCAGGTGCATCCCCCGGCGCGGTGTGCCCACGTTGCTGCGCGACCCGCGCACCCACCCGCTGCCCCACCGCTTCGATGCAGCCGTCCCGCGAGCCCATATGCCGCAGGACGGTTTGAACGGTGACGCCCGCACCTTCGGCGATTGACGCGAGGGTGACCTCGGACATCGGGCCACCCGCCACCAGGGACTCGGTGGCATCCACGATCCGTTCGAAAGTCCGCTCGGCCGCTGCCGAACGACTGGTCATGTCGTAGGAACGCACCATCATGGCCTACCCATGCGCCCACGGCGAGCTTTCATGTAACTAACGTTGACACGAATAATCATTCATGTCAATCCCACTACCACCGATATCGTCGACCCGACCTCTGCGGGCGAGGAGTTTTCGGAGTGTGCGATAGCGGGCCGCGATAGCATCACCACGTGACCATCGGCGCCGAAACCCGGCAGCCGCTGACTGACGAGCGGCGCCGGACACTCGGGCGGCGCGCCCAACTGCTCGCCGGCGCCTCGGTCACCTACAACGCCGTCGAAGCAGTTGTCGCCATCGCCGCCGGTGCGGCCGCGTCCTCCATCGCGCTCGTCGGGTTCGGCCTGGACTCCATCGTCGAAATGGGCTCGGGACTGGTGATCCTGTGGCAGTTCCGACACAAACTCCCCGAGACGCGCGAACGCACCGCCTTGCGGATCATCGCTCTGTCGTTCTTCGCCCTCGCGGCGTACGTGTCGATCGAGTCCCTTCGGTCGCTGTTCACGGGCGAGGCCGCCGAGCACTCCACGCTGGGCATCGCCATCGCAGCACTCTCCCTCGTGGTGATGCCTGCGCTGTCGTGGGCGCAGCGGCGCACTGGACGGCAACTGGGTTCCCTGGCCGTCGTCGCGGACTCCAAGCAGACGCTGTTGTGCACCTACCTGTCTGCGGTGCTGCTCGTCGGGCTGCTGCTGAACTCGCTGTTCGGCTGGTGGTGGGCCGACCCGCTGGTCGGCTTGGTCGTCGCCGGTCTAGCCCTTCGTGAAGGCCTGGAGGCGTGGCGGGATGAGCCGTGCGCGTGCGTGCCTGGTTTGGACGGGGCCGGTGCGTGCGATTGCGATGACGACTGCACGGGCGATGACGTGGCCTGCACGCCGTGAGCCGACGCTTGAAGCCAGCCCATCATGTGGTCGCCGCGCGGGCAGAAGTCGCAGGCCCAATGCAGCAGCGGACAACCAACAGGTTCGCCCTAGCCAGGGAAGTGCGCTGGGGAATCAGCCGGCGCCGAGACTGATCCCGAGCACACCGCTGACATAGGCCAGCGCATCGGTGATGAATCCCTGCGCCTGGCCTTCGGGCTCGTCGGGCAGCTCGTTGCGGGCCAGGTAACGCAGCAGCAGGATGCCAGCGATCGGCCAACTCCGGCCGACCCAATTCTCATACTCCGACATCACACGATGCGTGTCACAATCGGGTATGGCACGCATGGACCCCACCGAGCGCCGAGCCCTGGCCCGCCGGGCGGCACGCAAGGTGCTGGCGACGGGTGTGACGGCCGATCGACTGACCCTGCGCATGGTCGCCGAGCAGGCGGACATGCCCCTGCCGACGCTGACCTACGTCTACGGTGCGATCACCGATCTGCTCGATGACCTGCGGTTCGAGTTCGAGACCCAAGTCGCGGCCACACAGTCCTGCATGGGGTCCGGCGGCTTGTCGAAGGAACTGCTCAAGATGTTCCGGGACTACCTGACGATCCTGTACAGCGATCCGTCCAATGTCGAGATCCTCCGGTGGCAATTCCAGTTGGTCGGACGTGGCGAGATCGTCCTGCCCGGCGGGATGTCGATGGCGCCCTGCCTCACCAAGATCCAGGAACGCTCCGGCGAGCAGTGGCGCCTCTCCGTCGACGACCTCTCCACCCTCGCACAGGCGATGATCTCGGGCATGCACGTGCAGTTCTTCGTACGAGGTGCCGACCGGGTCGCATTGAGGGCGTGGTGGCAAGAGGCGAGGATGGTCGTCGACGCCCTCGTGCGACTCGCCGAACCGGGTCCGGACCCATCCGATTACCGGCGGATGCGACTGCCCGCCGGCGTGGCGAGAAGTACGCCGGCCGAAGCCGCGAAGTCAGGCCACTGAGGAGGCGTCGGCCACTCCGACCGACAACTCGCCGACCGCCTGGGTCGCGACGCGATCGCGGCCGGCGGCCTTCGCCGTGTACATGGCCTCGTCCGCGCTGTTGAGCGACTGATCAAGCAGGTCCAACGACTCCAACAGGGCCACTCCGATGCTGAGCCTGGGCGTGACTGTCGCGCCGCCGATCCGCACTGGAGTTCTCACGGTCACGCGGATCTTCTCCGCTGCGATGACCGCGCCCTCCAGGCCGGAAACATCGGAGAGAATGACGACGACCTCATCGCCACCCACGCGGGCAACGACATCACCGGCACGCACGCACTCGGCAATCCGGCCAGCCACAACACGCAGGAGTTCGTCCCCCGCCGCGTGGCCCAACGAGTCGTTGATCTGCTTGAAGTTGTCCAGGTCGCAGTAAGCAAGCGCTACCTCATCGCCGGTGCGCGGGGATCGTTCGAGCACCTGGCGCACCAGATCGCGCAGGCCCCATCGGTTGACCAGGCCGGTCAGTGCATCGTGCCGGGCCTGGTAACTCGCATCGTCGGCGGCGCGCTTCTGGTCGGTGACGTCGACGAACGACGTGACGACCGCGAACAATCGATCATCGTCCTGCCGACGCAGCGGGCGGCTGCTCACGTTGTGCCACCTCAACTCGCCGTCGAGAATCCAGCCGAGAACCGTGTTGACCACTGGCGCTCCGGTCCGCTGCACCACCGCGGACGGCCGCTCATGTGTCGCGAGACTCCGTCCGGTGACATCCACGAAGGGCACCCGTTCGGCGAGGTTGAGCAGCGGCCTGCCGAGCAGTTCATCCGCCTCAACGCCGAGGAGCCCGACCGCAGCCGGGTTGACGAACAGAACGATGCCCGCGCCGTCGGTGACGATCACCCCCTCATGCAGGCCTGCCACGGTGGCGCGGTAGAGCTCCTCGGTCTCCGCCAGCCGCCGAGCCTCGGCCACGTGGTCGGTGATGTCCAAGCACGATCCGACGAAGCCGGCGAATGCGCCGTCGGACTGAAACCAGGGGGCGCCCGCGTCGAGGATCTGCCGATACTCACCATCCGCCCGCTGAAGTCGGTAGGTCATCTCGAACGGGGTGCGTTCGGCGAAGTGCGCGAGATAGGTCGCCATGCACGCCTCGGCGTCTTCACTGTGCACGCCCGCCAGCCACCCAGCGCCGTACTCCTGCTCCAGCGTGCGCCCCCGCCATGACAGCCAAGCGTCGTTGAACACGGTGCACGACCCGGTGGTGTCCGAGATCCATAGCAGCGCGGGGTGACGATTGGCCATCGCGCGCCAACGGTCGGCCTCGTACATCAACGCGTCCTGGATCAAGTCGTTGCCGGCGATCGGCTCGGCACTGCTCACCAGCCGTGGCCTCTCGCTCGAGCACCGTGTAACCAGCCAGGGCTGCCGAGCGGCGCCTGCGTTGGCATCCACCATCACCGGACCTCTCACATAACCTTGCAATCTGCTAACTTTTTGCAGTCTAACACCTCTTCATCGAAGTGGGCCCACTTCTGATACTCGGATATGACAGCGGCCATGGGCGGGTGGTGACCGCGTTTGGCCGGTGGAGTGCCTGCAACGACGGCCGCGGTCGCCGTCCTGGCCTGCTGATTGCGACGCGTCTTTTGGCGATGATCAGTGATTCCGCCACAGCCGCAACAGGGTCGGCGCTGAGGCGGGATCGAGCTACTTCTTTTTACCCTTGCCCTTGCTCTTGGCCTTATCGAGCGCCTTCTCCAGTTGGGCCCGCGTCTTGGGATCCTTGGCCTTCTCCTGCGCCTTTTTGCCCAGTTGGCTCAGCCGTTCCTGATTCTTCGGATCCTTCATCATCTTCTTGAGGCTGTCGCTCATGCCCATTGCGGATTCCTCCTGGTTCGGGGGTCGTGCTCGACAGTATCCCGCGTTCACGCAAGCTTCGACGGAGTTGCATGCACCTCCACTGCCCGGGGCTGCTGAGGCTGAGCACGGACGTCTGCGCCTAGGCCACCTCCGGCTGGACGCTCCAGGTATCGGCCTTGGCTGGCAGCGTGAGGCCCATCGCCCGCCACTCGGCAAGCGAGGTCGCCACCAGCCGCTTCGCACTCTCCAATGCGCGCGCGGCCCCCGAACCGCTGCCCTCCGACCCGTCGGTGCCGGTGTCCTCGCCGATCCCGTGCTCCAGGTACCAGGAGCGCAGCCGACCCGTGACGATGAGATCGGCAAGTTCGTGGGCGCGGGCACGGTCGTCGTCGCGAAGCTTTGAGGTCTCCCCGCAGGCCCGCAGCCAGCCGTAGTCGATGTTGATGTTCATCAAGCCCGGCTCGGTCTCGAACAGGCCGATCGCCAGGATGGTCGGGTCGATGACGATCAGCCGGGTGCCGTCGGGCCGGTGCATCGCGAGGTCCCGGCGCTGCTGCCCGTACAGGGTCACGTACACCTGTGAGCGCAGCAGGACCGAGAACATGTTGGTCGTGGCGTAGTCCACCTCCGGGGCCGGGCACTCAAGCGAGTCGGCAAGCACCGCGTAAACATCTGTCGCGCCGAGCGCGAAGGCAGGCGCCACCGGGATGTTCTGCAGCACGCCCCCGTCGACGTACACGTCGTCGCCGATCGGCCGCGGCGCGAACACCATGGGAACGCTGGATGAGGCGAGCACGCCCTCGACCACCCCGGGCGAAGGATCGCCGGGCACCGGGGTCACCCCGTCCTGCTCGACCATGGCACCGAACTGGGTCACGTACCGCACGCGGCCGGCATTGAGCGCCGTCACCGTGAGCCGAAGCTCCAACCCCTCTCGGGCGATCGCCGCCAGATCCAGGGGCGCCGGGCCCTGGCCTGGGGTCTTGCCCAGGAATGCCTCCCCGAGGGGGTCGATGACCGCCAGTGACTGGGCGTTGGCACTGAGCCCCTTGATGGCCTTGTGCGTCATCGCCAGACCGGAGACCACCGAGCGGGCTACGTCGAGCCCCTGGGCCATGGCGGTGACCTTCGCGCCGTCAGTCGCGTCGGCGAGCACATCCTCGGCCAGCGTGGGATCCGCCGGGATCGTCGGGCGCATCGTCCCGGCCATGAGTTCGCGGACGTCGACGGCCAGCGGAGTGCCCTCCAGCCCGGTCAGCCAGGGCTGCGGTTCAAAGGCGACACCTGGCACACCCATGCGGATCACGTCGTCGCGCAGCACCGTCGCAGCCGTGTGGAACTCCTCCGGCGTCCGTGCCTGCGCGAGCACGGAGGCACAGATGGCACCTGCGGAGGTGCCCGTGATGACCTTCGGGATGAGCCCGGCCTCGCGGATCAGGTAGTCGAGCGCCCCAGCCGAGAAGGACCCCCGGGCACCGCCACCGCCCAAGGCAAAGCCCACTGTTCGTTTCGCCACCACTGCACGGTAGTCCTTCGAGGCCGTCGCGGCCCGGTAGTCAGTTCGGAGGCCGCGGCCACGGCACCTGGCCAAGATGCGCGTGGCGCACCTGGTGATGACGCGCAGACAGGGCACCTCGGTGCTCCACCGGGTCGAGAACGGCCACATCCGGCAACTCGTGATCGACACGATCGCCACGTCGAGAGCACCTCCTCGACGAGGTTCCGGCGCATCACCGGCCTTCGGAAGTCACCCGATGAGTCTCCTGCGCCGGTTGACGCATGCTTCGGCCGAGGTGTTCGGCGCACATTCGCACGAGGTCGCCGAGCCCTATGGATCAGCCTGGCGGTGCTGGCGGTTCCGGCCGCATTGCAGGGCGTCGTGGTGGTCATGTCGGGCTCGGTCGCCCTCTTGACCCTGGTCGCCGTACTGCTGGGTGTCGGCGGCCTCGCCGTCGGCTGGGCCTGGGCGAACACCGGGGTCGGCCTGATGATCACCTTCGCACTGCTCGGGGTCCTGCGATCAGGCGTGCGGCACGTCGGCGCGCGCCTCATGGACGCGCTGGAACCGAAACTCATGATCGCCGCACGCAGCACCATCGACTCCACGCAGGGAGTCCAGTCGGTGACAGCCCTGCGGATTGCCCTGTCCGCCTACCAGTGCTCGAGGGGTGGGTCGGGGTGGTCACTGTGCGTGAGGCCGGAGGGCAACGTCCAGGTCCAACCGGTGGGGGGTGGCGGGTCGGGATCCTGGTCGTGACTGGACTCCGGTGAAGCAGACATCGAGGATGCAGACGCTGATGGTTGCCAAGTGATCAATCCGAATCCGTGGTGGGTCTTGAGGTTGTGGTGTCGCCGGCACAGCGGTCCGAGGTTGGATGCCACAGATCCCGGTTCGCCGGGCCAGGGCACAGTGTGGTCGAGGTCGCAGTTGACCGCTCGGCGGTTGCAGCCGGGCATGCCGCACGAGGGTTCCCGGGCCCGGATCAGCCGGGCCAGCGCCGCAGAGGGCACGTACGTGCGCGACCCAGTCGCTACCACCTGCCCGGTCGCGGGGTCTGTGATCAATAGTCGCCAGCGGCCGTCCGTCGCGAGTTCCCGGGCGATATCGGCCGCGATCGGTCCCAGCCCCGGCACCTCAGCGGGGTGATCAGTCAGCCCGAGCAGATCGGTCAGGGTGCACACCACCGCAATCTCGGCCCGCCCGAACCGGGGCAACGGCCCGGTCGACCCTGCCGCCGGCCCGCAGTCCCCGCCCCCGCCGGCGGGGTCGCCGAGGTCGGGGCCCGCGTTGGGGTCAGTGCCAGGACTGCCGAGGCCGCAGGGGCCGGCGTGGTCGCTTGGCTCGTCGTCGCTGTGGGTATCGCCGTCGCTGTGGGTATCGCCGTCGCCGTGGGTGGTGACGTCGCCGTGGACAGTGACGTCGGGGGTGTCGGGGCGGGTGATGACGTCGGCGGGAGTGCGGCCGAGGAGGAGGTCGACGAGCAGGTCGGCTTGCACTTGGTCGGCGGTGCGGTCATCCCCGGCGTCGCGCCGATCCCTGGCCCCAGCTGCGGCTTGAGCACTCAATCGGTTGGCGATGCGGTGAGCATCAACATCGCGGATCAGCGCTGAGCACCACGCCATCCCATCCCCATCGGGGGTCATCGACACCCGCCGGCGGGCATAGGCTGTGCGCCGCGCCTCCTGCACCGCCTCACGGGCCAGGGCCAGCACGGCGGCCTTCGTCGCCTTGCGCAGTTCGGTCGCCGTCAACGGACGCCGGCCCTGCCCGCGGCGCCGCCGAACTTTCGCGACCACCGCGGCCACCACAGTGACACGGGACTCGTCGTCGAGGTTGGCGGTTTCCGCCAGGATCGCGCGCACCCCGGGGGTGAAGATCAACCCCTCGCCGATGAGCGCGGCGAGGTTAGGGTGGGCTGACACATCGCGGGCGCCGCCGATGCGGGTGTCGGCCGAAGCCGGGGACAGCGCCAGCATCGGGGCCAACTCCTCGCGCGCCGGGTCGGTCACCGACGCCCGGGCACAGCCGACAGGATCGGGAGTCACCTGCTCCGCGCCGGCGACGTCCACGATGCCGCGCTGGGCCTGCCACGTCGCCCACGACACGCACGCCTCCCACGCCGCGGCGATGAGCAGTTGGCAGGCGCACGGGAACCCCGGCCGGCTACCTGGCACCGGCACCCCCATCGGATCCACCACACCTGCCACCCTGGCGTCAGCGGAGGTGCCTGCGCTGTCGGCGCAACCGGTGGTCTCGACGTCGCCGGCCTCCCGATGATCGGCCGGACACACCCCGACGTGCAACGCGGAAAGG
>JAUPKO010000566.1 GCA_030837395.1 Actinomycetota bacterium
AGATCGAAGGGCTGCAGGTCGATGTCCCCGCAGTCCGGGCAGGTGACCTTGATGGTCGTCACCGGCCACCACCTCCTTTGCGTCACAGCGATTGCGCGGCCCTGACCCTCAGGAGTCGCGATATCCGCAGTGTGGTGCACACAAAGTTGATCTGTCCGGCGTTTGCCTAACTTCGCCGGGGGCGACGGTTCGCCGGCTCAGCCGACGTCGAGCAGGTCGATCACGAACACCAGGGTGCAGCCGGCCAGTCGGTGGCCGCCGCTTTCGCCGTACGCGAGCCGCGGCGGGATCACAAGTTCGCGTCGACCGCCCACCCGCATGCCCGGGATGCCGTCCTGCCAGCCCTGGATCAGCCCGCGCAGCGGGAACGAGATGGGCTCCTGGCGGGCCCACGAGGAGTCGAACTCCTCACCGGTGGCGAAGTCCACGCCCACGTAGTGCACGAGGACCTTGGCACCGGCGACGGCCTCGGCGCCGTCACCGACGACGATGTCGCGGATGACGAGTTCGGTGGGAGGCTCGCCCACAGGGAAGTCGATCACGGGCGGTTCGAGGTTGCTCATCCGGTCACCTTCTGTAGGTCGACGACAAAAATCAGGGTGGAATTGGGGGCGATGCCGGGGATCGCCTGGGCGCCGTAGGCTTGGTCCGGTGGGATGATGAGCGCCCGGCGGCCGCCCTCCTTCATGCCGACCAGCCCTTCCTGCCAGCCCGGGATCACCCGGTCCAGCGACAGCGAGACCGGCTGGCCGCGCTCCCAGGAAGAGTCGAACACGGTGCCATCGCTGTACAGCACACCTTCGTAGTCGAATACGCCTGAACCGCCCGGCTCGAGGGCCTCACCGGTGCCCGGGTAGATGTCGACGACGACGAGCTCCTTGGGGGCCTGGGCGCCCGGTGTGACGGCGATCGTGGGTTGCGCCCCCACCGCACCGGTGATGGTCACCCCATCGGTGGTGACGGGGGGTGCGGATTCGCCGTTGGCTGGAGCCCGCGTGGCGGAGGCGTCGGCGACACCGGGAGCCCCCACGGCGTCGCCGGTGGCAGCGCCGGCAGATCCGGGCGCAGCGGCGGACTCGGTGGGCGACGTCGCGGTGGCCGAGGCGCCGCTGTCGGCGCTGGTGCCGCCGCAGCCGGCGAGGGTCACGGCCAGGGAGCCGATGGCCAGGGCAAGGACGATCCGACGGCGCATTGCACCACCCTAACCTGCCTGCCTACATGCTCTCGATCAGGCGTGTCACGCGTTCGTCGACGCTGCGGAAGGGGTCTTTGCACAGCACGGTGCGCTGCGACTGGTCGTTCAACTTTAGGTGCACCCAGTCGACGGTGAAGTCGCGCCGCCGTTCCTGCGCCCGCCGGATGAAGTCGCCGCGCAGCTTGGCCCGCGTGGTCTGCGGCGGCACCGTCTTGGCTTCGAAGATCCGCACGTCGTCGGTGACCCGAGCCGCTTGGCCGTTGCGCTGCAGCAGGTAGAACAGGCCGCGTTGTCGGTTGACGTCGTGGTACGCGAGGTCGATCTGCGCCATCCTGGCGTTGCCCAGGTGCAGGTCGTGTTTGGCCATGTAGCGCTCGAGCAGGCGCGACTTGATGGCCCAGTCGATCTCGGTGTCGATCAGGGTGGGGTCCTGGCTGCGGACCGCCACGAGCGTGCGCTGCCACAACTCGGCCGCCCGCGCCATGGTCGACCCCGGCACCAGCCAACCCTGCCGTTCGGCGTGATCGACGGCCCTGGTGCAGTACTCCTCCTGAATCTGCAGGGCGCTCAGTTGCCGACCGTTGGCCAACTTGACAGGCTTGCTGCCGGTGAGGTCGTACGAGATGTCGCGGATCGCCCGGATGGGGTTCTCCAGGGCGAGGTCGCGGATGCCCGCACCGGACTCCAACAGTCGCAGCACGAGGTCGGTCGAGGCGACCTTGAGCAGCGTGGTGGTCTCGCTCATGTTGGAGTCACCGACGATCACGTGCAGCCGCCGGTAGCGGTCAGCATCGGCGTGCGGCTCGTCGCGGGTGTTGATGATGGGCCGGCTGCGGGTGGTGGCGCTGGAGACACCCTCCCAGATGTGTTCGGCGCGTTGGCTGAAGCTGTAGACCGCCCCGCGCGGGGTCTGCAGCACCTTGCCGGCCCCGCTGATCAGTTGCCGGGTGACCAGGAACGGGATGAGTGCGTCAGCCAGCGGCCTGAACTCGCCCTGGCGGCCGATGAGGTAATTCTCGTGGCAGCCGTAGGAGTTGCCGGCGGAGTCGGTGTTGTTCTTGAACAGATAGATCTCCCCGCCCACTCCCTCCTCTGCCAACCGGGCCTGGGCATCGGCCACCAGGCCCTCGAGCACCCGCTCACCGGCCTTGTCGTGGGTGACGAGCTCGACGATGTCGTCGCATTCGGCCGTGGCGTACTCCGGGTGGCTGCCGACGTCGAGGTAGAGCCGCGAACCGTTGCGCAGGAACACGTTGGACGAGCGCCCCCACGACACGACCCGGCGGAACAGATACCGCGCGACCTCGTCCGGGGAGAGCCGACGCTGCCCGCGGAACGTGCAGGTGACGCCGTATTCGGTCTCCATGCCGAAGATCCGCCGGTCCATGGATTATCCGGCCAGAAGCTCGGCGAGGCGGTCGCCGGTGAGGCGACGGAACGTGCGGCGAGGGCGATCCCGAGCCAGCAGCGCGACTTCGAGTTGGTCCTCGGTCAGGGGTTCGGCGCGGTCGCCGGTGAGCGCCGCACGGGCGAGCCGCACCGAGGCGCCGAGGTCAAGCCCGGCGTGCCAGCTGTCCCTCAGCGCGGCGGTGACGGCGTCGGCCGAGCCACCCATCGCCACGAAGCCACGTTCGTCGGCCACTGAACCGTCGAAGCCGATCCGATACAACTGGTCGGACGCTTCGTCGAGGCCGAGTTCGGCAACGACGATTTCGACCTCGTAGGGCTTGGTGGCCTCGGTGAACACCGCGCCGAGGGTCTGCGCGTACGCGTTGGCCAGGCTGCGGCCGGTCACATCGGAGCGGTCGTAGGCGAAGCCGCGCTGATCGGCGAATCTGATGCCCGCCACTCGCAGGTTCTCAAACTCGTTGTATTTGCCCACGGCGGCGAAGGCGATGCGGTCGTAGATCTCGGAAATCTTGTGCAGCGCTTTGGAGGGGTTCTCGGCCACGAGCAGGATGCCGGCGCTGGAGCCGAGCACCACCACGGAGCGCCCGCGCGAGATGCCCTTGCGGGCGAAGTCGGCCTTGTCCTTGATCAGCTGCTCGGGCGAGACGTAGTACGGCATGCTCATGCGGGGGCTCCCCCGAGTTCAGAGAGGTCGACCTTGGGTCCGTCCGGACTGCCCTCGCGGGCCCGCACGACGGCGGTGACGAGGGCTTCGCTGGCGGAGTCGTCGAGCATGTGGACACCGTCGGCGTCCACCACCGCGATGAGCGGATAGATGCTGCGGTAGAGGTCCGGGCCGCCGGTGGCGGAGTCGTCATCGGCGGCGTCGAACAGGGCCTCCACACAGACGTGGGCGGCGACGGTCGCGGGCATCCCGTGCCGGTAGAGCTTCTTCAACGAGCCGCGGGCGAACAGTGAGCCGGAGCCGACGGCATAGAAGTCGTGTTCCTCGTAGCGGCCGCCGGTGACGTCGTAGGAGAAGATTCGCCCTGAGCGTGCATCGTGGTCGTAACCGGCGAACAGTGGCACCACGGCCAGGCCCTGCATGGCCATCCCCAGGTTGGACCGGATCAACGTGCTGAGCCGGTTGGCCTTGCCGAGCATCGACAGCGGCACACCCTCGATCTTCTCGTAATGTTCGAGTTCGAGTTGGAAGACCCGGACCATCTCCATCGCGAGTCCGGCGCTGCCGGCGATCCCCACCACCGAGTACTCGTCGGCGGGGTAGACCTTCTCGATATCGCGCTGGGCGATGATGTTGCCGATGGTGGCGCGGCGGTCCCCCGCCATGATCACCCCGCCGTCATAGGTGGTGGCAACAATGGTGGTGCCGTGCGGGCTGGCAGCAGCAAGGGAGGCGTCGGAGCCGCACCCGCCGGGCAGCGAGGACGGGGCATGCGCGCCGAGGAAGTCGATGAAGGACGAGGAGCCCGCCACGAGGTAGTGCGGCGGCAGCCCCGGCCCGGATGCGGGGACCGGCACCTACTGGCCGCCCTTCTGCACGAACGCGGCGACGAACTCCTCGGCGTTGGTCTCAAGCACGTCGTCGATTTCATCGAGCAGCGCGTCCACCTCCGCGTCCCGCGCCTCGGCATCGGACTTGGTGGACGGCGCGGCTGTGGTGGCGGCGTCGTCCTCGGCGGCTTCGCTGCGCTTGTGCACACGCTCTTGATCGGGCATGCGACTCCTCCTCGGGGCATGGGCCATGCGGTACAAGTAGACCCTAACCCGAATCGGGGGTTCCGCCCGGTTCGACCTGCGTTCTTGGGGTAACCGATCGGCGGGTTACTCGGCGCCGGTGAGGGCCCGCACCAGAGAAACCGCGTCAGGGCAGGCGTCGAGCAACTGACCGACGTGTGATTCGGTGCCTTTGAGCGGGTCCAGCGTGGGCACCCGCACGAGCGGATCGCGCCCGGGCAGGTCGAAGATCACCGAATCCCAGCTGGCGGCGGCGATGTTGTCGCCGTAACGGCGGATGCACTCGCCGCGGAAGTAGGCGCGGGTGTCGCTGGGCGGGTGTTCGAGGGCGTGGGCCACGTCGGCGTCGGTGGTGAGGCGTTGCATCTGACCCCTGGCCTCCAGCCGCGCCGCCAGCCCCATGTCAGGGCGGATGTCGGAATACTGCACGTCGACCAGTTCGAGGCGGGCGTCGTCCCAGGTCAGGCCGTCGCGGCGGCGGTACCCTTCGAGCAGACGCAACTTGGCGACCCAGTCCACCTGGTCGGCCAGCTCCAGCGGGTCACGATCGAGGGCATCCAGGGTGTTCTGCCAGCGGGTCAGCACGTCGGTGGTCTCCTCGTCGATGTCCGAACCGTAGGTGCTGTCGATGAACTTGACGGCCTGGTCGGCGTACTCGCGATGGAGCTGCACACCGGTCAGCGCGCGGCCGTCGCGCAGGTCGACGGTGGCGGTGAGGGTGGGGTCGTGGCTGATGTGGTGCAGGGCATTGACGGGGTGCACCGGCATGAGGTCGTCGGCCAACCAGCCGGCCTCGAGCATGGCCAGCACCAGGGAGGTGGTGCCCAGCTTGAGGTAGGTGGCCACCTCGCAGAGGTTGGCGTCGCCAATGATCACGTGTAGCCGACGATGGAATTCGGGATCGGCGTGGGGCTCGTCGCGGGTGTTGATGATGGGCCGCTTGAGGGTGGTCTCGAGGCCGACCTCGACCTCGAAGAAGTCCGCGCGGGACGACAGCTGGTAGCCCCGCCGGGAGCCATCTTGACCCAGGCCGACCCGGCCGGCGCCGGCGAATACCGGCCGGGAGATGAAGAACGGGGTCAGGTGCCGCACGACGTCGGCGAAGGGCGTGCGCCGACTCATCAGGTAGTTCTCGTGGGTGCCGTAGGAGGCGCCCTTGTTGTCGGTGTTGTTCTTGTAGAGCAGGACGTTGCCGACGGCGGGGATCGCCGAGGCGAGCCTGGCGGCGCGGGCCATCACGACCTCACCCGCGCGGTCGTAGA
>JAUPKO010000567.1 GCA_030837395.1 Actinomycetota bacterium
ATCTGATCCGGGCAGAGGATTCCCGCGATTACATCGTTCGACAGCCCGGGTTCGAGGCCGCGGACTGCGGCGGTCGTCAGGAGGTCGGGTGCGGCAAGGCCGGCCGCCGTTGCGGCACTCACGTACTCCCCGACATGTGCCTCGTACTCGTCGTGCGACGTGAATGCCAGAAGCACGCCGTCCCTATGAAGTTCGAAGTCGACACCTCGCGCTGCGTAGGAATCGAAGAGTTCCAGCGTGCCGTCGGCGAGTGCGCTGACGGCGGCGAGCCCTCGCTGGAACCGGCGGGGTGACCATGCCCTGAGCATGCCGAACATGAAGGCGACATGACCTGGGTCGAGATCTGGCGCAACACGGAGAGGCGATGTCGACTTGAACATCCACCGCACTGCCTGACTCACGACACCGGGAGAAGGAACCGGTGCGGCCATGATGGGGACGACCCAGCCCGCGTTGCGGCGCGCGGCCCCGGATCCCACTGCGGCGGCCTCCAGGACCGCCACCTGTACGCCACGCGTGGCGAGCTCGAAGGCAACGCTCAGCCCGACTGGGCCGGACCCGATGACGACAACCGCGTGGTCAGCCACCGTGATGATTCGCCATCAGCAGGTCTACGACCGATGCGTCCTGGATGCCAAGGCCGACACTGGCATAGACGGTGAGCTCGCGCGCCACGTCCGGCGCACGGGTTCGCCCGAGCATGACGTCGCCGATGGCGTGAACATCCCCGCGCTCGAGAAGCCCAGACGAGACGGCTGCCGCGACGGGCCCGCATTGTTGGCATGAGGTGGAAACGTCGTCAACGAAGACCTGTCCCGCACGTTCGATGACATCGGGACCGAATTCGTGGCGGTTAGGCGCGAAGGAGCCCACGCTGACGAGCGTCGCACCCTCTGCGAACCAGCCGGCGCTGACGACCGGATCGAAGCTCGATGTGCACAGGATCACGGTGTCGGCACTCTCGACTGCCCGGCGGATGTCGTCGGTCACACGTAGCCGATGGCTGGCTGAGCCTTCGCTGGGGCCGGCGGGTACCAGCGGGACTCCTCTGCGGACAACGGTGGTCACTTGCGCTTCCGGGTACCGCTCGAGCATCACATCCACGTGCGCCATTCCCTGGCGCCCGGCGCCGACAACGACGACCTGTTGAGGGGCGAGGCCGTCAGCGCGCCAGCTGGCCAGGGCTTCGATGGCGGCGACGCTCGCCGCGGGCGTGCGCATTGTCGTGATCGTCTCACCGTCCATCGTCGCCGCAAGGTCACCCGTGGTCCTGTCCATCACCAGGACGAAGGCATGAACACTCGGCAGACCGCGTGCAGGATTGCCCGGATTGACGCTTCCGATCTTGACCACCGGCCATCCGTCTCGGCTGGCACGCGCCAGGTAGCTGAACGCTGTGTTGTCGCCGTACGGGAGAAGGGCGCGCGGCGCGAGTTCCGCCTCTCCCCTGGCGTGTGCCTTGAACACCTCCCGCTGGGAGGTCACCAGGGCGTCCCACGTCAGCGCTCCCCGGATGTCCTCCCCCGAGAGATGAACGCCCGTGGCCGGAGTCCAGGACATGCGCGACTCCTTCCGCCGTCGTCGGGTGAGCAGTGGAGCCGGCCAGTCCGCGCGCCACCCCATCAAATGGAGAGTAGGCACCAACTGCGCGGCACAGTCTGTGCACAGTCCACAGATCGTCGCCGCTGGGTGTGCACTCTGCCACACTCACACATACTGGGAAACTGACAGTCTCACTCCGTGCACCGGAGTCTCCCGGCCGTTCAGAGGAGCCCATCATGAGCCGTCGCATTCTGTGGATCAACCCTGTCGGCACGTCCGCCTACGACGAGCCCATCGGCACGGCACTGCGCGACGAGGCGCTTCCCGACAGCCGCATCGACGTCTGCTCCCTGCCTGGCTTCCCGGTCAACCACCTCGAGTACAACGCCTACGAGATGGTCATGGCGGGCGCAACCATCGGCGCCGTGCGATGGGGCGAGCAGCAGGGGTACGACGCAGCAGTGATCGGCTGCTTCTATGACCCCGCTTTGCGCGCCGCGCGTGAGGTATCGGGAACGATGGCGGTCACCGCACCCGCGGAAGCCTGCATGCACCTCGCAACGACGGTGGGCGAGCGCGTGAGCATCCTGGTCGGACGATCCAAGTGGATCCCCGAGATGCACGAGAACGCCGTCAAGTACGGATTCGCGGACAAGGTCGCCTCTTTCCGCGTACTGCGCATGACCGTGAATGAATTCCAGCAGGACCCTGCGTGCACTGAGGAGCGGATCCTCGAAGAGGCTCGCCTTGCCGTCGAACAGGATGGCGCCGATGTCATCGTCCTTGGTTGCACCATCGAGTTTGGCTTCTACCGCAAGGTCCAGGACGAGCTTGGCGTTCCCGTTATCGACGCCATCGTGGCGCCGCTGCGCTACGCCGAACTGCTGGCAGACATCCGGATGCGGCATGGATGGGGAACCAGCCGAGTCCGCGGCTACGAGCGACCCGATGAGGCCGAGCTTGACTCCTTTGTTCCCGTCTTTGTCCCGAGCGTGCATCGCGATCCCAGAGACCCGGCCTGAAGCCGACTCTCCGATAAGGCGCGCTTGTCCGGTGCCAACGACTACCTCGCGTTGGAGCTCTGACCGACAGATGGCCTGAACCCACGGATAGGGCGTCCGCAGATCGGTCAATACGTCTGACCACTTCGCCATCAGGCCATGCTGGGCTACGGCGGGCGGGACCCGCCATGTGCGCCGAAATGTAGTCCGCCTTGGCCCGGTCGACGTTCAGGTCCGAAGGGCGGCGGCCAGTCGTGGTGTCTGCTCGATGGCGTATGACCAGATCAGTTCCGGGTCGGAGCGGTGGTAG
>JAUPKO010000568.1 GCA_030837395.1 Actinomycetota bacterium
GCGGCTGCTGCGGGCGGGCGGGGGCGCGGGTCGGCGCGGGGCGGGTGGTTTGGGCCAGCGCCTGCCGGCCCTTGGCCACGTGGGCCCGGTCCCGGTCGACGACAGCCGGCACAGCTGGGTTCTTCGCGGGGAGGGGCTGGGACTCGGTTGCCGCGAGGCGCAGCACCGCGGCCGCCGAGGCGGGGTGGGTGCCCGGTGCGGGGATGGGCAAGTCCGCGAGCACCGAGGCGGGGATCGCCCAGCGGGTGACGAACTCACTCAGCATGCTGGGCGGGGAGGCCAGCACCGCGGCCGCGGTTTGCGGCAGCCCCTGATCGGTGAGGTGGGCGGCGATGGCGCGGCGGGCCGCGCGGGCCTGACGGGTTTCGGTCCAGGCGATCCGCAAGGCGGGGGCCGCCGAGGCGGGTTTGGGTCCGGTGCCGGGCATGGGCAGTTCACCAAGCGCGGATGCCGGGACGCCGAAACGGCGGATGAATTCGGCCAGCATGCTCGGCGGGGCGGCCATCACGGCGGCGGCCGCTTTGGGCAGCCCCTGGTCGCTCAGATAGCTGGCCACAGCGCGGCGGGCGTGGCGTGCGAGCCGCCTGTGTCGGCGCATGGTGGCCGCGGCGGCGTAGTTGGTTCGGCTCGCGCAGCGGCGCGGTTCACCGGTTGTGACGGATCTGCACATTTGGGCGATCACCCCCTGGGGCGTTCGTAGCGAAGAATCTTTGGCGACGCCAGCATATCCCCAGCCGCCGATTTGTGCCAGTGGTGGCACAACTGATGTGCCACCTTTTTGGGTGGCCGAGAAAAATCGCTGCTAAGGGGCGTGAAAACTCGGGTGCATCTCCGGCCGTGTCGGACTTTGGCTGCCGCGGAGCCGGATGCGGGCAAACAGGCATCGGCAGGCTCCAGCAACTTTCCGACCGCCATCCCGAAACGGGATGCCGTGACCAGCGACGATGACACGTCCCCGCTGTCCGGGCTCGCGGGCCGGGCCGACCCAATACCGTGAGCACTGGCCACCCAATCCCCCTGGGCGGGCCAACCATTGACACATCGCAAGGGTTTCTCGGATAATGAATCGTGACGTCAAAGATCTCGCCACCTGGGCCTCATCCCAGGGATGGCGGGTCCACGACGACGCCAATGGCTACACCCGCTTCCACAACCCCGACGGCCTCTACATCACCCGCTACCCGGCCACGCCGAGCAACCCGCGCCGGCGCATGGCCGACCTGACCGTCGCCTTGAAGAAGGCCGGGCTGCCCGTGCCGCCGCCGAGCAAGAAAGAACAACGGTCCCAACGCAGAAAGGATCAGGGCCAATGAACCGCAACTGGGTCGTCACCCTGACCTACGCCCTGGAACCGGACACCACAACCATGGACCGCTGGGAAGACCAGCTCGCCGCACTCGACGCCAGCATCGCCCGCGTCCCCGGCCGCGGCATCGACCTGACCATCCACGCCGATGACACCACCCTCGACCAGGCCGTGGCCACTGCGCGCGCCGGCGCCGCCGAGGTCATCGACGTCGACCCCGTCGGCGTCGAGATCATCACCGAAGACGAACACCTGCGCCGCGCCGAGGCGTTCACCGCCCCGGAGTTGATGTCGGCGGCCGAAATCGCCGAGGCCCTCAACGTGAGCCGCCAACGCGTGCACCAACTACGCACCGCCGAGCACTTTCCCCAACCGCTGGCCGACCTACGCGGCGGCGCGGTCTGGGACGCCCGCGCCATCCGCCAGTTCGCCGCCGAATGGACCCGCCGGCCAGGCCGCCCGCCCGCCGGCTGGGCCGTCTCCTACGAGTGCTTCCTCGACGGCGCCTGGCAGCGGCTGACCGAGCAGCGCTCCTCTGAGTCCGAGGCCCTGGAGTTCTACAAGCTGCTGCTGGCCAACTCCAACGTCCGCGACGCCCGCCTGATCAGCAGCGGCAGCGACTAGCCCGACGGGGCCGGCTCGTCGTCGCTGGCGCGCACCGGCTCCCCGCGGAGCAGGTCATTGGCCACCGACCGGATGATGAGGATGTCGGCGTGCTCGAGATCGGCCATCCGGCCAATAGAGTCCGCGATCTCCTGCGGGCTCATCCCCTCCTCGAGGCGCTCCTGGATTTCGTTGATCTCCGCTCGACTCAGCGGCATGACGGTTCCTCCCTCTCTCTGGTGATCAGCTTGCCTGCTTCCAGCTGCTGCTGGAACCGGCGAAGGATTGTTCGGCCTCGGCAACCAGGTCTTCCCCCACCAGGTACACGGTGGGTTTGCCGTTGACGCCGTTCTTGTCGATGTGCACACAACGCAGGTGCGCGCCGGTCGGGACCACCACCTCGTCCTCGCCGGAGAAGTTGGAGATGCTCTTGACCGGCAGGCCGTCGCGGGTCATCACGACCATCATGTAGGGCGGGTGGCCGGCGAACGCCGTCGCGGTGGACTGCTTGGTGCTGCAGCTGGTGACCTTGCCGATCTCCACCCGCGCCCCCACCGTGAACGCGGCGTCCAGGTACTCCCCGACGCTGCCCTTCCAGCCACTGGGAACTTTCGTGCCGCGCATCACCGTCATCGGGCTCATGTTCGGGTTCTTTTCCTTGAACTTGTCGAACGCCGACTCGATGCCGGCCACCGTCGCCTTGATCGACCCGCTGGGCTTGGCCCCGTCCCGGCCGCAGATCGCGGCGTTGATCGTCTGATAGGACCCGCCGGTGTACACCCGCAGCGCGGAGCGCTCGGAATGGTCGAGTTCCTTCTCCACGAACTGGGCGTTGTGCTTGGTCAATTCCGAGATGTTCGAGGTCTTCACCGAGCTGCCGGTGCTGGAGAAGCCCCACGCCTTGAGGTTGCCGGCCCGCTGGGCGATGACCGCGTAGTCCTGCGCAGTCTCCACACCCCACACCCGAATCCCCGAGCGCCACAACGCTTTGTGCTTCTCCTCCCCCAGTGACTTCGGGGGAA
>JAUPKO010000569.1 GCA_030837395.1 Actinomycetota bacterium
CAAATACTGGACAACGTCACGTGTCCGGTGTTAGTCGCAGGTCCGCACAGTTTACACCTCACCCCGCGCGAGGTGTCCCGACCGAATTCGGACCGACGCGCTGCGTTGATGCGCGTTAGTCTCGTGCGATGCACCGAATCTTCACGACCAGCGTCAGTTCGGTCTACCCCCACTACGTTGCCAAAGTTGCGAAGAAGGGCCGTACCAAGGCCGAACTTGACGAGGTGATCGAGTGGCTGACGGGCTTTGATGCCGTCGCGCTGCAGCGGCACCTGGACGCGGGCACCACCTTCGAGGACTTCTTCGCCGACGCCCAGCTGAACCACAATGCTCCCTTGATCACCGGCGTGGTGTGCGGAGTTCGGGTCGAGGACGTCGAGGACCCGCTGATGCAGCAGATCCGTTACCTCGACAAGCTCGTCGACGAACTGGCCCGGGGCAAGGCCATGGCCAAGGTGCTGCGAAGCTGACGGGCCACACCCGACCGTGCGGTGGGTAACAGTGTGGGTCACCGTGACTCCCGGCAGCAAGAGAGGCGGCTCCGAGTCTCCTCGAAACCGCCTCTGACCTGCTCGTTCATCCGTCGGGCTGACAGGATTTGAACCTGCGACCCCTTGACCCCCAGTCAAGTGCGCTACCAAGCTGCGCCACAGCCCGTGACGACCAGAATCCTAGCCCATCACCACTCACGCCGGACCGACGCCCGGCGCCCACGGCCCACCGGGGGCGCCGACGGAGCGACCTCAATGCCGTTTGCGCTTCTCCCTGATCCGCAGGTTCACCACGATGGGCGTACCCACGAAGTCGAATTCCTCACGCAACCGACGCTCGATGAACCGGCGATACCCCGCCTCCAGGAAGCCCGTGGTGAACAGCACGAACGTTGGCGGACGCACCGCGGCTTGGGTAGCGAACATGATGCGCGGCTGCCGCCCGCCGCGGATCGGGTGCGGGTGCGCGTCTCGCAGTTCCCGCAGGAACGTATTGAGCTTGCCCGTCGACACCCGCCGACCCCACGAACCCAACGCCTGCTCCAGCGCGGGTACCAGCCGATCCGTGTGTCGGCCCGTACGCGCCGACACATTGATCCGCTGCGCCCAGGGAATCTGCCCCAACTCGCGGTCGTACTCGCGCTCGAGGTAGCGGCGCCGCTCGTCATCCACCAAGTCCCACTTGTTCAGCGCGATCACCAGTGCCCGGCCCGACTCCACCACCATCGACACCAAGCGGACGTCCTGCTCGGTGATCGGCTCGCTGGCGTCCATCAAGACGATCGCCACCTCGGCCCGCGCCAACGCCCCCCGGGTACGCAACGTCGCGTAGTACTCGTGCCCGCTGGCCTCCTTGGCCCGGCGGCGGATGCCCGCCGTGTCGATGAACACCCACTCCTGCCCGCCGAGCGTCACCAACTCGTCCACGGGATCGACGGTGGTGCCCGCCACCGAGTCGACCACCACACGTTCGCTGCCGACCAACCGGTTGAGCAGGCTGGACTTGCCCACGTTCGGCTTGCCCAACAGCGCCACCCGGCGCGGACCGATCGTGGCTGCCGACCCTCGTCCTTGGTCGGGCATCGCCGCAACCAACGCGTCGAGAAAGTCTCCGCTGCCCCGGCCATGCAGCGCCGACACCGGGTACGGCTCCCCCAACCCGAGGCTCCACAGCGCCGACGACTCCACCTCCGTGCGCGCGTCGTCGCACTTGTTGGCCACCAGCAGCACCGGCACCCCGGCCCGCCGCAGCACCTTGACCACCGCATCCTCGGTGTCCGTGGCGCCCACCGTGGCATCCACCACCAGCACCACCACGTCGGCCTCGTTCATCGCCCGTTCGGCCTGCGCCGCGATCGCCGCGGCCATACCCGTCACGCGCGTGTCCCAACCGCCGGTATCCACCAGTTCGAAGTCCCGGCCCGCCCACTCAGCGTCGTAGGACACCCGATCCCGGGTGACCCCCGGGGTATCCTCCACCACCGCTGCGCGATGGCGCAGAATGCGATTGACCAGCGACGATTTGCCTACGTTGGGCCGTCCCACCACGGCCACTACCGGCCGATTCGCCGGGCCCGCCAGCGCCTCCGGGATGCGGGGGGTCACCAAGGTGTCACCGATCAACTCGTCCGGGTCAGCGTCGTCGTCGAAGTCGAAGAAGGCATCCCCGGGCGCCAGATCCTCCACCTCAGGCACCACCTCCTCGGTGGGCAGCGCGCGGCCGGGAGTCGCCGAATCGTTGGAATCTCCGGTCATCAGGTGCTCCTGGAAGGTTGGGGGTCGAGCGTGGGGTGGTCATCGGGCAGCCGAATGCCGGTCAACTCCTGGGCCTCGTCGGCCATATCCGCCAGGTGCTGGCGAAGCGACTCACCGGCCGAGGCGATCACACAACGTCGGAACACATCATCGCCGGTCTGCAGCGCGAACGGTGCGCCGAACACCACGGCGATCCGGGAGTTGCGCTTGGGCAGCGCATCCGCGGCCATCCCCGTGCGTCTGGTGCCCAGCAGGGCCACCGGCACCACCGGCGCCCCGGTGCGCAAGGCCAGATAAGCCGCCTCATGCCTGATCCGCGCCACCCGACCGTCCCCACGCTGGGCCTCGGGGAAGATCGCCACGGATTCGCCGGCCTCGAGCACCTCCCGCGCCATCCGCAGTGCCGCCACCTGGGGGCCGTCGTGAGCCATACTGATCTGCCCCGCCGCCGCCGACATTCGGTCCAACGGAGGCACGAACAACTCATCCGGGGCCAATGTTCGCACCGGCCGCGGTGCCGCGGCGGCAAGCACCGGCACGTCCAGGAAGCCCACATGATTCGCCGCCAGAATTACCGGCCCCCGCGCCGGCACATTGTCGACGCCCAGCACCGTCAACCGATACCAACTGCGCAGCATTGGTGAGAGCAACCTGCGTGCCTGCGACGCGCCACGCATCGCCCGGGGTCGGATCATCGCCCGGCGTCCACGACCAAGGCCTTCACGCGTCCGATCACCGTCGCGAGGTCGTCGTAGGTCGCATCCACCACCACAGCGTCGTCGGCCTTCGCCAACGGACTGGCCTTGCGTTGCGAATCGGCAGCATCACGGCGGGCCAGATCTTGTGCTGTGGCGGCGACTTCGACCCCATGGCCACGGGCGGCGTCCTCGGCCGCGCGACGCTGCGCCCGCACCTGCGGATCTGCCACCAGGAACACCTTCAAGTCCGCCTCTGGCAGCACGACAGTGCCGATGTCGCGCCCTTCGACGATGATCCCTTCGCCGCTCGCGATCGAGACCGCCACAGCCTCCCGCTGCATCTGCACCATCCGCGTGCGCACCTGCGGAACCGCACTCACCGCACTGACAGCACCGGTCACGTCGGGCGTGCGAATCTCCGTCGACACGTCCTGCCCGTCGAGGGCGATGGCTGGTGCCGCCGGGTCGGTGGTCGACTCGATCACCGGGTCCCCTGCACGCCCAGCCACCGCCGCAGCATCCTCGACATCGATTCCCGCCCTCAGCATCCACAACGTCGCCGCCCGGTACATCGCGCCGGTGTCCAGGTAGCGCATGCCCAATTCGGCCGCGACCCCGCGGCTCACGCTCGACTTACCCGACCCCGCCGAACCGTCCACTGCAACCGTGAGCGCCGTCATGGTTCCCCACCATATCCGGCGCATGTCCGTGCCCCGAACGGCTGCGCCGGGGCTGCTACTCCAGAACCAGCCAATCCCCGCCACGCAAGGCGTCGCGAAGGTCGGGCAGAACCTCGGGCAACACATAGAGATGGGCGATAGCTGTCAGCCGACCCACCGTATGTTCGATTCGCACGTCCTCCAAGTTGACCCCGGCATCACCGGCCACCAAGAACAGCCGGCCGAGTTCCCCGGGAGCATCGGGCACCTCGACTGGCAACTCGACGTACGAGGCCGCGACACCACCGTGCTTGGCCGGAAGCAGCGCGGAGCCCCGGTTGCCAGCGGCGATCACCTTCGAGACTCGGCCGCGCGCCGCGCCGTCAGCGACTTCCAGCGCCGCAAGGAGTTCCGCGAGGTCATCTCGAAGCGACGCCAGCACGGGGGTCACCTCATCGGCGTTGGTACACAGGATGTCGGCCCACAGCCCCGGGTCGCTACCGGCAATCCGCACCACATCGCGCAGGCCCTGGCCGGCCACCGCCACCGTGTCGGGGTCCGAATGCGCCAGTCGCGCCGCCATCAGCGACGACACCACCTGCGGCGCGTGCGAGGTGAGGGCAACCGCCTTGTCATGCAACTCCGCCGGCATCTCGCGCACCGCGGCGCCGGTAGCCGCGGCCAACTCGCGCACGTGGCCGATCCGCTCCGGGTCCGTCTGCGGCAGCGGCGTGAGCAGCCACGTGCGGCCGTGGAAGAGTTCGGCGCTGGCCGCTCCCGGGCCGCTGGTCTCGCGCCCGGCCATCGGGTGACCACCCACCACCCTGCGCAGATCGGCACCATCGGCGGCCAATGCCGCCAGCACGGGAGCTTTCACGCTGCACACGTCGGTGACGGTAGCCCGCGGATGCGCCCGCAGTGCCTCGGCGATCACCGCAGCGGCCGCCGAGGGAGGGACCGCCACCACCACGATCGCCGGTTCGGGTGAGTCGTCCGTGCGCGCCTCGCCGGCCCCGGCAGCCTGGGCCTGCCGCACATGCTCTGGATCACCATCGGCCAGCTGGACGCGGTAGCCGGCCGAGGTGGCCGCCAGGCCAAGGCTGGTGCCGATCAGGCCGGTGCCGATGACCAGAAGGTCGCTCACCGATCCGACCCGGGATCGCCACGCAAAGCGTCGGTGCCACGCAGGTAGGGGTGCCAGATCTGGGCCCTGGAGCGGTCTGTGTCGGCGTGCATCATCACACGCACCACCCTCGCCATGGCCCCGGGCACATCCAACTCCTGCGCACACATCAGCGGCACATCGGTCAAGCCCATCCGGCGCGCGGCCGCGGCTGGGAAGGCACATCGCAAGTCCGGGGTGGCGGTGAAGATCACGCTGATCAAGGAATCGTCGTCCAACTCGTTGCCGCTGATCATCTCGGCCACCAGTTCGACGACGGCCTCGGCCATCTCGTCCGCCGAGTCCTGCGTCAACCTCGTCGCTCCCCGGATCGCCCGCACTGCCACCTTGGATCCTCCTCGACTTTCGCGCCTGCACCTACGCCCAGGTTAGCCGGGCCCCGCGCGTCACAGACCCGCAGCGGTGTAGAGCTCGCGCAACTCGGCCCCCGTCAGCCGCCGCACCCGCCCGGGCCGCAGGCCACCGAGGTGCAACGGCCCGAACTGCGTACGCCCGAGCCCCACCACCGGGTGGCCAACCTCGGCCAGCAAGCGACGCACCACATGCTTACGCCCCTCATGGATCGCCAATTCGACCAGCACCTCGGAACCTGACTTGGACACCACCCGGACGGACTCCACCTCGACCACCCGCCCGTCCAGCTCAACTCCGCGCCGCAGCCGCGCCAACGTCGCACCTCGAACAGGCCCGGGTACCCGGGCCAGGTAGGTCTTGGACACGCCATGAGAGGGGTGGGTCAGGCGGTTGGCCAGTTCACCATCGTTCGACAGCAGCAGCAGGCCCTCGGTGTCGGCATCCAGGCGCCCCACGTGGAACACCCGCACGTCGAGGTCGCGCACGAGGTCGCCGATACACGGCCGGCCCTGCGGGTCGGCCATCGTGCTGTGCACCCCACGCGGTTTGTTGAGCATGTACACCTCGATCCCGGCGGCGGTTGGCACCCGCACACCGTCCACGTGCACCACCGCGACCTCGGGGTCGATCCGCATCCCCTGGGAACGCACGACCACGCCGTCCACGCTCACCCGCCCCGCGTCGATCAGTATCTCGGCATACCGACGCGACCCGATTCCCGCGGCGGCAAGCACCTTCTGCAGCCGCACCCCCTGCGCCGCGGCCCCTGTCGACTCGTCACTCCTGGGCATCGATGATCTCGTCCAATGCCTCGCCGATCGGCACGTGCACCGACAACGGCGGCAGATCCGACAAGTCAGCCAGTCCGAGCCGTTCCAGGAAGTACTCGGTCGTGCCGTACAGTCCCGCGCCGGACTCGGGCTCGGTGCCCACCTGCTCCACCAGTCCGCGGGTCAACAGTGTCCGCACCACCCCGTCGACGTTGACGCCACGGACCGCACTGATCCGCGACCGCGTCACCGGCTGTCGGTAGGCGATGACGGCGAGCGTCTCCAATGCCGCCTGCGACAGCCGGGCGCTCTGCCCCTCGGTGACGAACCGGGTGATCACCTCCGAGCAATCCGCGCTGGTATAGAAGCGCCAGCCGCCGCCCACCTCGCGCAGGTCGAAGCCGCGGCCCTCGCTGCGGTACTCGGCCGCGAGGCGCTGAACCTCCTCGGCCACCTGCACCTCGGGCCGCCCCGTCACCGACGCCAGGGTGCTCAGCGGCATCGGCTCAACGGCCACGATCAGCAGCGCCTCCAGCGCGGCGCCCAGGCTGGGCGCACCGAGCGCCGGCGGGGTGATGATCACCGTGTCGGACAGGTCGATCATTTCGTTCTCACTCACGACGTGGCACCCTCCTGTTCGTCGAACTCTGACACGTCCACATCCGCGGCCGGATCGCCGGTCCACCTGATGTGCAGCTCGGCCAAGCCCCCTGCCTGGTCGAACGAGATCACACCTTCGCGGTAGAGCTCCAGCAACGCGAGGAACCGCGCGATGATGACGTGGATGGATTCAGCGTGCGCCACCAGCGACCGGAAAGTCGCGCTGCGCCGCGCACGCAGTTCGGCCATCATCAGCACCGCCTGCTCGCGCACACTCACCGGCGAGGAGTGGATGTGCGAAGTGGACACCTGCGGTTCCGGGCGCGGTGTCATGGCCTCGGCAGCAAGCTCCGCGAAGGCCGCCGGCCCCATGCCGAACACCACGTCGGGCAGCATTGCCGCATACTCCGGTTCGAGGCCGACCGTGCGCGGCCAGGTGCGAGCGGCCCCGGCGAACAGTTGCTCGAGTTCCGCCGAGACCGCTTTGAAGGCGCGATACTGCAGCAGACGGGCGAACAGCAGGTCGCGGGCGTCGAGGAGTTCGAGGTCGTCCTCGTCTGACACCTCACCGTTGGGCAGCAGCCGGGCGGCCTTCAAATCGAGCAAGGTGGCCGCGACCACCACGAACTCAGTCGTCTCGTCCAGGTCCCAGCCCCCGCCCTGGGCACGAATGTAGGCGATGTAGTCGTCGGTGACCTGGTGCAGAGCGAGTTCGGTGACGTCCAATTTGTGTTTGGCGATCAGCGCCAGCAGCAGGTCGAACGGACCGGAGAACTCGTCCAGGCTCACCGCGAACCGGTCATCGTCGGTGGCGGCCGCCACAGGAGCCACAGGCGCCGCAGAAGCCGCGGTGGACTCCTGGGGACTCGCCGTCATCCGCCCACCCTAGCCGTCGCGAGCCCGGGCCCGTGGATGAGACAGGTGGTATTCCTGCCGCAGTCGCTGGGGCGTCACGAGGGTGTAGATCTGCGTGGTCGTCACCGAGGCATGCCCGAGCAACTCCTGCACCACACGCACGTCGGCACCGCCCTCCAGCAGGTGAGTGGCGAACGAGTGCCGCAGTGTGTGCGGCGAGAGTTCGACGCCGAGGCCGGCCCGACTGGCCGCCCGCCGCACCACCGCGTAGGCGCTCTGGCGGGAGAGCCGCCCACCTCGGGCATTGAGGAACACCGCCGGGGTGAAGGCCCCACGCGCGGCCAGCGCCGGGCGGCCACGCACCAGGTAGGCATCCAGGGTCTGCCGGGCCGGGCGGCCGAACGGCACGATCCGCTCCTTGCCGCCCTTGCCGCGCAGCAGCAGCATCTCGATCTGCGCACCGTCCACGGCGGCGTCCTGGGCAAGGGCCTGCTCGGGCCCGGGCAGGTCGTCCACGTCGAGCCCGACCAGTTCGGAGATTCTCGCTCCGGTGCTGTACAGCAACTCAGCCAGGGCCCCGTCGCGCAGACTCAACGGCGGCTCGCCCGCGCCCGCCGCGGCCAGCAACCGCTCGACCTGCGGATAGCTGAGCGCCTTGGGCAACCGTCGGGGCAACGTCGGGGCGCGCTGGTCATGGGCCGGATCCTGATTCGCGCGACCCTCCCGCACCAGGAACGCATGCCAGCCCCGGACGGCCGCGAGGGCACGCGCCACCGATGCCCTGCCCAACGGCTGATGCTCGCCATCGCCACCGGCCAACTCGGCCAGGTAGTCCTGCACGTCCGCAGCCGTCACCGCGTCCGGGGCCGCTAACCCGCGCTGAGCACAGAACGCCAGGTATCGCGCCAGGTCGCGCTGGTAGCCGGCCACGGTATGCGGACTCAAGCCCCGCTCGACCTCAATGTGCGCGACGTACGCGGCGACCGCCCGCGTCATCACCGACGACGGCTGCGGCGGGGTCAGGCCAGCACCTCCTCGAGCGCCCGATGCGGCAGATCGAACGCCTCAGCCACCGCCCCGTAGGTGATCTCCCCGGCGTGCACGTTCAGCCCGAGAGCCAGGGCGGGGTCGCTGCGACAGGCCTGGACCCAACCCCGATCCGCCAACTCCACGGCGTAGGGCAACGTGACGTTGGTAAGCGCCCAGGTGCTGGTGTGCGGTACGGCCCCGGGCATGTTGGCGACGCAGTAGAACAACGAGTCGTGCACCGGGAAGGTGGGGTCGGCGTGGGTGGTGGGCCGTGAGTCCTCGAAGCAGCCGCCCTGGTCGACCGAGATGTCGACCAGCACCGAGCCGGCCTTCATCCCGGCGACCATCTGGTTGGTGACGAGTTTGGGGGCCTTGGCCCCGGGAACCAGCACCGCCCCGATCACCAGGTCGGCATCGTGCACCGCCCGCTCGATCTCGTACGAGTTACTGGCGATGGTCTGCATGTGGCCCTGGTAGATCGCATCCACATAGCGGAGCTTCGCCACGTTGCGGTCGAGGATCTGCACCTCTGCCTGCATACCCAGCGCGATGGCCGCCGCGTTCATCCCCGAGACGCCCGCGCCCAACACGACCACCTTGGCGGCGTGCACACCCGATACCCCACCCATCAGCACCCCGCGTCCGCCATGGGCACGCAGCAATGCATGCGAGCCCACCTGCGGCGCCAGCCGCCCGGCCACCTCAGACATTGGAGCCAGTAGCGGCAAACTGCGATCGGGCAGTTCGACGGTCTCGTAGGCGATCGCGGTGGTCCCACTGGCGACCAGAGCGTCGGTGCACTCTTTGGACGCCGCCAGGTGCAGGTACGTGAACAGCACCTGCCCCGCGCGCATCCGGTGGTACTCCTGGGCGATCGGTTCCTTGACCTTCAGGATCAACTCACCCTCGCCCCAGACGTCGTCGGCTGTGGCGAGGATGGTGGCCCCCGCGGCGACGAACTCCTCGTCCGGCAGCGACGACCCGACTCCGGCGTCGTGCTCGATCACCACCTCGTGACCGTGTTTGACCAGTTCCATTACCCCGGCGGGCGTGATGGCGACGCGAAACTCGTTGTTCTTGACTTCGCGCGGGACACCGACCTTCATCTTGGCCTCCGACTTCTGTGCGGCGCGCGGACAGTGCGCGCCCCCACGCTAACGCCTAACCGCCACCGACGCGGGTCGTTCGACCGGTACTCACGACCCGGTCCCGAATCGGCCACGGGCTGTCGGCCGGCCGCAGGGTGTCCCATCCGGTGACGCGGCTCGACCACGCCGCCAGCACGCCGATGACCGTCGTGGGGTTCTGCAGCCGACCGGCGAACACCGCATCGCGGGCCTCGTCCAGGGGCATCCACGCGCGAGGCAGATCGATCTCCTCGGCCTCCCCGGTCAGGGGTCGGCCACCGGCGAGTTTGGTCAGCCCGCGCGCCAGGTAGCAGCGCAGCGTCTCGGACGACCCGCCCGGGGTGTTCGCGAAGTCCACCAACACGTGCCACTGTGCGGCTTGGTACCCCGTCTCCTCGGCCAGTTCACGTTGCGCCGCAGCCAGCGGATCCTCGTCCGGCTTGTCGAGCAGCCCGGCCGGCGGTTCGAACAGGTAACGGCCGACCGGGTGGCGGTACTGCCGGATCAGCAGCACCCGATCTGTTTCGTCGAGGGCCATGATCCCCACTGCGCCCGGGTGCACCATCAGGTCGCGGGTGATGCGTTGGCCGGCGAAGTCGATCACATCACTGCGCACATCCCAGATGCTGCCGACGAAGCCCGGGGTGGAGGCCAGAATCGGCACCTCCGCGTCGGAGTCCGCGACCGGACCGCTCCACTCGCTCACGCTGACGCCGCCGCGGCCTCGCCCTGTCGCACCAACGCGGCCGCCACCAGAGCGGCGAACAGCGGGTGCGGGCTGGTGGGCCGGGAGCGGAACTCCGGGTGTGCCTGCGTGGCGACGTAGTAGGGGTGGACCTCGCGCGGCAACTCCACGAACTCCACCAGGCGGCCATCCGGCGACGTGCCCGAGAACACCATCCCGGCCTCGGCCAACGCGTCGCGGTACTCGTTGTTGACCTCGAACCGGTGCCGGTGCCGCTCGGCCACCTCGGGAGTGCCGTAGACCTCGCGGACGATGCTGCCCTCGGCCAACCGGGCCCGGTAGGAGCCCAGCCGCATCGTGCCGCCGAGGTCCCGTTCGCCGGCCACCACATCATGCTGGTCGGCCATGGTGGCGATCACCGGATGCGAGGTGCCGGGGTCGAATTCGTAGGAGTTCGCATCGGCCCAGCCAAGCACGTCGCGGGCGTATTCGATCACCATGCACTGCAGGCCCAGGCAGAGCCCCAACGTGGGTATCCCGTGTTCGCGGGCGTACCGCAGGGCACCGACCTTGCCGTCGATCCCACGGATGCCGAACCCGCCGGGCACACACACGGCGTCCACGTCGGCCAGCGCCCCGGCGGCCCCCGTGGGAGTCTCGCAGTCATCGCTGCGCACCCACCGCAGGTTGACCCGGCAGTCGTTGCCGAAGCCGCCTGCCCGCAGCGCCTCGGTGACCGAGAGGTAGGCATCGGGCAGGTCGATGTACTTGCCCACCAGCGCCAGGGTGATCTGGTGCGCCGGTTGGTGCACGCGCCGCAGCAGGTCGTCCCAACGGTCCCACTTGACGTCGCGGAACGGCAGATTCAGCCGCCGCACCACATAGGCATCCAGGCCCTCCTCGTGCAGCACTTTGGGGATGTCGTAGATGCTCGGCGCGTCCGGCGCCGCCACCACACCATCGAGGTCGACGTCGCAGGCCCGCGAGATCTTGCGTTTGATGTCCTCGGGCACGTCGCGGTCGCACCGCAGCACGATGGCATCGGGCTGCACGCCGATCGAACGCAGCGCTGCCACCGAGTGTTGGGTGGGTTTGGTCTTGAGTTCGCCGGAGGGCCCGATGTAGGGCAACAGCGATACGTGCAGGAAGAACACATTGTCCCGGCCCAGGTCCTGGCGCAGTTGTCGGACGGCCTCCAGGAACGGCTGGGATTCGATGTCACCCACGGTGCCGCCGACTTCGGTGATGACGACGTCCACCTTGCCGGTGTCCATCGCGGTCATCCGCGTCTTGATCTCGTCGGTGATGTGCGGAATCACCTGCACGGTGTCGCCGAGGTAGTCGCCACGGCGTTCCTTGGCGATCACCGACGAATACACCTGGCCGGTAGTGACGTTGGCAGACTGCGTCAGGTCGGTGCCCAGGAAGCGCTCGTAGTGGCCGATGTCCAGGTCCGTCTCAGCCCCGTCGTCGGTGACGAACACCTCGCCGTGCTGGAACGGGTTCATGGTGCCGGGGTCGACGTTGAGGTAGGGATCCAACTTCTGCATCGTCACCCGCAAACCCCGGGCGGTCAGCAGTTGACCGAGGCTCGAAGCGGTGAGGCCCTTGCCGAGTGAGGACGCGACGCCACCCGTGACGATGATGTGGCGGGGCTGGGTCTGCGCTGTGCGAAGGGGGTTTCGATCCACGGACCACCACGGTAACAGCCGCCGGACCGGCCTCGCTCGACTGCCGACGTGGTGCACCGGCGTCGCCGCGTCGGCGGCACCTGCGTCAGTGGCCGGAGGCGTGCTCGGTGACCCCGAGGGCAAGGAGCTCGTCCGCATGCGCCAGCGCATGATCGGAGTCCTCTTGCCCGGCCAACATGCGGGCCAACTCGCGGCGCCGATCATCCCCTGTCAGGGCCGTCACGCTGGACGACGTGATGGCCCCCCGGGCGTCTTTGGCCACCACCAGGTGCGTATCGGCGAAGGCTGCCACCTGCGGCAGGTGGGTCACCACGATCACCTGGGTGTGGCGGGCCAGCCGGGCCAGCCTTCGACCGACTTCCACCGCGGCCCGTCCCCCCACGCCCGCATCGACCTCATCGAACACCATGGTGGGCACGGCATCGACGCCGGCCAGAGCCACCTCCAGGGCGAGCATCACGCGAGAGAGTTCACCGCCGGAGGCGCCTTGCCCCAACGGCGCCGCCGTCGCCCCGCGGTGTGCCGCCAGCAAGAACGCCACCTGGTCGATTCCCTCCGGACCGAAGGCCACCGGCTCGCCATCTCCTGTGTCCAACCCGCTCGCGTCGGGCAACCGCGACAGGTGGATGTGCAAGGTGGCGTCAGGCATCGCCAGCGCTGTGAGTTCGGCCGACACCCTCGCCGCAAGCCGGTCGGCGGCCCGCTGGCGTTCCCGCGACATGGCCTCGGCGGCCTCCCCCAATTCGAGGCGCAGTCGATCCTGCTCGGCCCGCAGCGTCTCGATGGCGTCGTCGTCGCCCTCCAGATCGGCCAGCCGGGCGGCGCTGGCGGCGGCCCACGCCAGCACCTCGTCGATGGTCGCGCCATACGTGCGAGTCAAGCGGCTCAACGTCGCGCGACGATCCTGCACCCATGCCAGCCGATTCGGATCACCTTCCAAACCGGCGGTGAAGGACGCCACGTCCGCCGTCACATCCGCCAACAGCCCGGCGCATTCGCGCAGCCGATCGACGAGTTGGGCCAGGTCGGGGTCGAAGTCGGCGACACGCTCCAATTGGCGCACGGCAGCACCCACACGGGCCAGGGCATCGTCACCGCCGTCATCATCGGACAGCGCTGTATGGGCGTGTCGACAGGCACCGGCCAAGTCCTCGACGTTCGCCAGCCGCTCCTCCTCCACCCGCAGGGCGTCGTCCTCGCCGGGCTGGGGCGCTACCGCGGCGATCACCTCCAGTCCGTGCCGGAGTTGTTCGGCTTCGGCCGCGCGCCGCTGCCCACCGTCCACCCGTTCGGTCACGTCGGCGCTCACCCGTTGGTAGTCGTCGAACAGATCGCGATAGTGCCGCCGCAGCGCGGCGAACGCCTCGCCGGCGAAGGCGTCGAGCAGCGCACGTTGGCGAGCGGGTTGGCGAATGCGAATCTGTTCGGACTGACCGTGCACCGCGACCAGTTCACCGCTGATCTCGGCCAGGGCGGCCGCCGGCACTGAGGCACCACCGACGAAGGCCCGCGCACGGCCCTCCCGCGGCACCACCCGCGCCAGGATCAGTTCGTCGGTGTCGATCTCGCCACCCACGTCGCGCACGATACGGGCCGCCTCGTCGTCGCCGCCGGTGAGCAGCCACCGGCCCTCCACCCTGGCCCGCTCGCCGCGAACCAAACTGGTGGACGCCTTGGCCCCCATCAGCATCCCCAGGGCTGTTAGCACCATCGTCTTTCCGGCCCCGGTCTCGCCCGTCAGCACCGTGAACCGGGCGCCGAGGTGAATGTCCGCAGACTCGATCACGCCAAGGCCGCGGATCGATAGTTCCGAGATCACCGCACCACCCCCGGAGCATTCGGGTCCAGTGGTGGCGAGTGCGGGCCGCGCCAGCCTTCGACCGGCAGGTGGAATTTGTTGACCAACCGTGCCACGAAGGCAGGCGAGTGCAACCGAGCCAACGGCACCGGCCGTGCGCTGCGGTTCACGCGCAGCGAGTCACCGGTTCCCAGCGTGAGGCGGCGCCGGCCATCGCACCAGACCACCGCGTCCTGTCGGCGCCGCTCGGACAGTTCGACATCGACGACGCACGTGGGCGAGAGCACCAGCGGCCGGGCGAAGAGGGCGTGCGCGCTCAGCGGCACCACCAGCAGGGCTTCCACATCGGGCCACACCACCGGTCCGCCGGCCGACCAGGCGTAGGCTGTGCTCCCTGTCGGGGTCGCCAGCACCAGGCCGTCCGCACCCCAGCGCGACAACGGGTGACCGTCGATCGAGACCAGGAACTCCATCATGCGGGTGTCCGGCCCCTTCTCGACGCTGGCCTCATTGAGCGCCCACGACTGCGTCACCGTGCCATCGGCGCGGGTTACCCTGACATCGATGGCAAGGCGTTCCTCCACCCGGTAAGCACGGTCCACGACGGCGCGGGCCACCTCCGAGAGTTCGTTCTCCTCCGCCTCGGCCAGGAAGCCGACGTGGCCCAAGTTCAGGCCGAGCAGCGGCACCCCCGCCGCGCGCGCCCGTTCGGCCCCCATGAGGATCGTGCCGTCACCTCAGAGCACGACCGCCAATTCCGCCCCCTGGGACAGGTCCGG
>JAUPKO010000570.1 GCA_030837395.1 Actinomycetota bacterium
AGCGCTGCCGCGTACGTGATCGTGGCGACGGTCGGCGCGATCCCACGAACGGCCACAGCCGCGTTGACCGCGCTGCTGCCTTTCGCTTATCTGGGGATGCTGGCCACGGCCTACCAGTTCCTGGGTTGATTCACCGGCGGTCCCCAGGCCCCGCTGCGCGTAGGGTCGGGGCCAATGACGTCCCCATATAACTTCGTCCCAGTAGAACGTCGTCCCACATGAGGAGGCCAACATGGCGCAGGTGCTCGATGACGCGGGGGTGTCGGCTGCGCTGGCCGGCCTCGATGGCTGGACGGTCACCGACGGCGCCTTGGTGCGCACCGTGCAGTTCCCCGACTTCCCCGCCGCCATCGGGGGCGTCGCTGCCGTCGCGGCCACCGCTGAGGAGCTTAACCACCACCCGGATATCGACATCCGCTGGCGGTCGGTGACGTTTCGCTGTGTGACCCACAGCGCCGGCGGCATCACCGACCTCGATGTCACGCTCGCGCTGGCGATCGATGGCATCGCTGGCGAAGTCTCAGCGGTGTAGCGAGGTTCGGCCGCGGAGCCGGAAGGCGACGGCAGCAGCACCTACAGTGGGCAGGTCGATGCGAGCCGAGTTGAGGTGGAGCCGTGGAGTTCGAGAACGTCATGGAGGCCACAGCACGAGTCTTCGAAGCGACCGGGGTGGCGATCCTGGTGGTGGGCGCGGTCTGGTCGGCCTTCCGAGCGATTGCCGACTTCCGTGCTCGCCGCCCGGTGTACGACGGCATTCGTCGCAACTTCGGCCGGGCGCTGCTGCTCGGCCTCGAGGTGCTGGTGGCGGCCGACATCGTGAAGACAGTCAGCGTCGCGACCACCTTGGAGAACGTGCTCATCCTGGGCATTCTGGTCCTGGTGCGGACGTTGCTCAGTTTCTCGCTCGACGTCGAAATCGACGGCATGTTCCCGTGGCGGCGCAAGCAGTTGGAGCAGGGGACCGTCACGCCCGACACCTAGTGGCCGAGCCGCCCAGCCGCCCAGCCGCCCACTGACGGCATACTCGTGGCGTGAAGACCCTTGGCTTGCTCGGTGGCATGAGCTGGGAGAGCAGCGCGGAGTACTACCGGCTGATCAACACGATGGTGCGCGAGCAGGCAGGCGGCTTTCACTCCGCCGAGCTGGTGCTGGTCTCGATTGACTTCGCGACCTTCGAACCGCTGCTGGCAGCGGGACGCTGGGATGCCGTCGCCCAGCGATTGATCCAGGCTGCCCAGGATGCCGTGCGAGCCGGCGCCGAGGCAATTCTGATCTGCACAAACACCGGCCACAAGGTGGCTGACGAGGTGGCCGGGGCCATCGACGTTCCCGTTGTGAACGTCGTCGATGTCGTGGCTGAAGCCGTGCTCGCGCGAGGTTTCGACACCGTCGGGCTACTCGGGACGCGCTTCACCATGACCGAGTCGTTCTTCCCGGATCGCCTTTCCCGATACGGCATCCGCACCATCGTGCCGAGTCCAGATGAGCAGGTCGATGTGAATCGGGTGATCTTCGACGAACTGGTGCTCGGAGTGTTTCGAGACGACTCTCGCAGCGCCCTGGCCTCGCTGACGCAGGCACTCGCCGCCCGGGGGGCCCAGGGTGTGGTCCTGGGGTGCACGGAACTGGAACTGCTATTGCGGGCCCACGACACCGAGGTCCCGCTGTTCCCCACCGCTCGGTTGCACGCGGCCGCGGCGGTGCAGGTGGCCCTCGCTCCCTGAGGCTTGGCAGACGGATATGCGATAACGTCCCGGGAATGTTGGGGACCTTGCCACTCGCCCTCGGCATTCTCGCGTCCCCTATCGCGGTGATTCCGGCTATCCTGCTCCTGCTCGGCCCCCGCCCAACCACGACGTGTCTGGCCTTCCTGATCGGTTGGAGCGGGGGACTTGCGGTCGTGACCGGGGTTGCCATCCTGTTTGCCGACGGCATCGACGCCGGATCGGGGACGCCGAGGTGGTTGTCCTGGCTGCGGATCATCGTCGGCGCCCTGCTGGTGGTGTACGGCCTGCTGACGTGGCTGCGCCGCAACGAGGCGAAGGAACCCCCGAAGTGGCTCACAGGCATCACCGAACTCCAACCCGGCCGTGCCGCGGGGTTGGGCATCGCGTTGTCCGCGCTGAATCCGAAAGTGGTCCTGCTGTGCCTGTCCGCCGGGCTGACGATCGGGACGGCGGGCACGACTGCGGGCCAGGAACTGCTGGCCTTCGCGCTGTTTCTGCTGATCGGGTCGGTTGAGGTGCTGGTGCCCCTCGGCGCCTTCCTCATTGCGGGCGATCGCGCTACGGCGCCCTTGCAGCGAGGCAAGACCTGGTTGCAGGACCACGGCACAACGGTCGTGGTGGTGGTGGTGACCATCATCGGTGCGGTGCTACTGGTCAACGGGGTCCAAGGACTGTAGCGGGACGCCCCGGGGACCCTCAACACGCCAACCTGAAGGCGTCGACCAGGCGGCCGTACCGTCGCAATTCCAGATCGGTCAGGTCCATCCCGTGGAACGGCTCCAGTGATGCCTCGAAGTCGGGGTGCCACCCAGCTTCGGCGTCAGTGTCGGTGGCCATCCCCGTGAGGGTGACCTCAGCCACCACGATTCCCGCCACATCCGGCCGTCCGACCTCGGACGTGCGGGCCGGTCGCACCACCGCCAACCCCTGCCGAGCAAGGGACAGCAATCGCACTCGGACGATCGCCCGCTCACGCGCACTGGCCGGGTCGTCGCACAGGTCGGTGGACAGCACAGGTGCGCCGCTGATCTTGAGTTGGTAGAGGAGGTCGGCCTCCAGGTTTCCCAGTGCCATGGCAATACTCCTTCGTCGGGCGTCAGATGGTGATGTGAGCAGCCTGCAAGGGGGGTCCGACAGTCACCTTCCACTGGACCCGGCCACGTCAGGATCGAACGCGTGTCGGACCCCCTGCCTACGTTGCAGGGGTCCACATCCGGCATCACGAGAGGACTTCCTCATGTCACCGCTTCACCTCACCTGGGCGAGCCCCGCCAGTCCTTCCGGCACACGGCCGGTACGCGCCCTTCCACCAGCCGCCGACTGGCACGACGCCGCCCTGCTCCATGCCACCGCCTGGATGCTCCTGGGGTTGCCCGTGATGTACACACTGATCGCGGGAGCGTCCTACCTGTGGAATTGGCTCTATGAGGCTGTCTCGTGGTTCGCCCTCCTTGCGATACCAGCGCCCGCGGTGCTAGTGCTGGGTGTGGGCTACGGCCTCTACATTCGGCTGCCTCACCGGGCCTGGCTGGTGCACCGCAGTCGTGGCGGCCGCTTGGGCCGAATCCTGCGGCGTGTGCCGCCACCTGACGACATCACCGCAAGCGGGCTGGCACGCTGAAGGCATGCATCGTCCGTACCTGACCGTCGACGTCTTCGGCGAACGGCCCTACCTCGGCAATCCCCTCGCAGTGGTCGTCGACGCCGACGGCGTCACGGACGAGCAGATGCAGCGGTTCGCCAACTGGACCAACCTGTCAGAGACGACCTTTCTACTGCCGCCCACCAGTCCGGCCGCCGACTATCGCGTGCGGATCTTCACCACCACGCAGGAGTTGCCTTTCGCCGGCCACCCCACGCTGGGCTCCTGCCACGCGTGGCTGGCCCAGGGAGGGGTACCCCGGCACTCCGATCGGATCGTGCAGGAATGCGGCGTCGGCCTCGTGGAGGTTCGCCGCTGGGAGGCGGGCCGGTTGGCGTTCGCTGCGCCACCGCTGCGCCGCAGCGGACCGCTTGATCGCAGCACGCTGCACGCCGCGGCCAACGCCATGGGAATAGCCCCCGAGGACGTCATCGACGCCGCGTGGATAGACAACGGCCCCGGCTGGATCGGCCTGTTGTTGGCTGACGCGGCTGAGGTGCTCGCGGTGACCCCGCACGACTCCGACCTGGCCATAGGGGTGGTGGGCAAACACCGCGCAGGGCGGCCCCATGCCTATGAGGTACGCGGCTTCTTCCCAGCCGACGGCAGGACGTTCGAGGACCCGGTCACCGGAAGCCTGCATGCGGCGGTTGCCCAGTGGCTCATCGGCGCCGGCCGCGTCACCGCGCCCTACGTGGCGGCCCAGGGCACGGTTCTGGGCCGAGCGGGCCGCGTACACATCGACAGGACCGACGACGGCACCATCTGGGTCGGAGGAACCGTCAGCACCTGCGTCACTGGGACGGTCCGCGCCTGACCTCTCAGGTGGTGCCATGGTCGGCTCGAGATGTCATGCTGACCGCCATGACCATCAAACGGCCACGCCGGGTCAGACTCGCCGATGTGGCCCGTGCGGCGGACGTCTCCGTGAGCACGGCCTCGAGGGCCCTCAACGGCTACCCGGAGATCACGGCCAGCACTCGTGCCCGCATCGAGGAGATCGCCCACCGACTGGGGTACCGCGCGCACGCAACGGCACGGACCCTGCGGATGGGAGATGTCGGCATGGTGGTCGCCGTGCTCGACCCGGAGTCGCTGCACCCGGCACCCGGGCGCATCAGCCACTTCTGGTCGCGCCTGCTGACCGACGTCACCTCGGGTCTGTCCGAACGCGGTATGGCCACGCTCACAGTCATGAACGAACAGGCCCCGGCGCTGCTGGGCGGCCTGCCCTACGAGGCCGCCCTGGTGATGTCCACGCGACGAGATATCGACCAGGTGCTGGCCGCCGTCCCTTTCGGGGTGCCGCTGGTGTCACCGGTGGGCCATCAGGTGCCCAACCGCCGGCATGTAAGTCTGGGCCACGACTATCGAGCCGCCGCCCAGGCCGTGCTCGAGCACTTCCGTGACGCCGGCGCACACTCCCCACTGGTACTGCTGCCGGACATGGACCACACCTTCGTCGAACTGATGGCCGCCGGCTGCGCACAGGTGGCACACGAACACCACGATGTGCGGCCGCGCGTGCTCCGGACCCGGGGCGAGGGTTTCGGCGAACTCGTCGCACACGAATTGGCCGCGGGTGCAGATGCCATCTTCAGTTGCCTCACCGATGGGCCCGCCACCCTCGCCGCGGTGCGTGCCGCTGGTGCTGAGCCAGGCATCGACGTGCTGGTGGCGGTGCTCTCAGATGGGCCCGTGGAGGCCTACACGACCCCCCCGGTGACGACGCTGGCCTTCCTGCCCGAGCAGTCCGCCGTGGCCGTCGTCGGGGCTGTCGAAACCGCCTTGGCCGGTGGCTCCGGTGCCGTACTCCTGCAGTTCAGGCTTGATGTCCGGGCGTCCAGCCGGGGCCCCCTGAGCGATCGTCCCCGATCCCGCTGGCCAAAGGCCCCGGGCGGCTGACCGGATCCCCTTCCCGACCTGTTGTGCGGTGCCCCACATGCCATGAAACCGATTTCGGAACCTCCCGAAATCGGTTTCGATTCCGAGCCTCTTGTGACCCCTTGCCCCTGCCGGTGATGGTTATCCCACGAACCGGAATCACACACCCAGAGCAGGAGAGACTCCATGACCAGCAACGCCTTCCGTATCCGCCGCACCTTCGCCGCCGCCCTCACGGGCATCGGCGTCCTCACGCTGACGGGCTTCTCCGTCGGCGCCGCGAGCGCCGCCCCTGCCGTCACACCGACCGTCGCGAGCAGCATCCCGACAGCTTCCCCTGAGGGTGCGATCCTCAAGGACACCCGCCTCACGTTCGTGAACAAGTCCGACATCACCTTCAGCTACACGCCCTGGGGCACCACCACCAAGCAGAGCGTCGTTCCGGGCCAGTCGGTCACCGTGCAGGGCGACGGCGCCTCCATCGTCGTGGCGGCCGGCGGCACCATGGTGCAGGCGAGCGCCTTCAACCACGGCATCGGAACCCCCGAGGCAAGCGGCACGCTCACCATCGGTTCGGACACGCGTCACCGCGCTGAGCACCAGGGCGAGAACGAGTTCGACAAGCTCGTCGAACTTCACGGCCTGGAACTGAACGCCTACCGCCACGCCGACTCGGCCACCAAGAACTTCACGGTGACGCTGGAGAAGCACAGCGCGGCCCAGATGAGCCTCGACAACACCGCCTCGACCCGCAACACCTTCGTCTACGTGGGCGGCCACCTGACCCCCGTCAAGAAGCACGCCTCGGCCCAGCTGCCGAACGTGGAGCGCGGCAAGAACCAGACGCTCGAGCTCGAGCGCGGCGGCCAGCCGATGAGCCTGCAGGTGACGTGGACGGGCAACGTGGCCCACTTCGGCCAGCCCGGTCGCCTGGCGGTTGCGCTCGCCGACGGCCAGCAGGCAACCTTCGGCTATGTCACCGTCGTCCGCGACGACACCGGCAACGACGCCACCACGACCTACACCCTGCGGGTGGCCGGCTGACCCGTACCCAAACACAACGATGGCGGTCCCCCACGGTGGGGGACCGCCATCGTCACGTGCACAGCGGGGCTACAGCACTTTGGCCAAGAAGTTCTTGAGCCGCTCCGAGTTCGGGTTCGCGAGCAAGTCCTTGGGCGGACCGTAGTCGGCCACGACCCCGTCGGCGATGAACGCGAGTTGATCGCCGACCTCCCGGGCGAAACCGATCTCATGCGTCACGACCACCATCGTCATACCGGACGCTGCCAGGCCCTTCATGACATCGAGCACGTCGCCGACGAGCTCCGGGTCCAGCGCCGAGGTGGGTTCGTCGAAGAGCATGAGGTCCGGATCCATCGCCAGCGCCCGAGCGATCGCTACCCGCTGCTGCTGGCCGCCGGAGAGTTGCATCGGGTAGGCATCCCCACGGTCACCAAGCCCGACCATCGAGAGCAACTCCTGCGCGCGGGTCTTGACCTGGCTCTTGTTGCGCTTCTGCACCACCACGGGGCCGGCCATGACGTTCTCGGCGGCGGTCATGTGGGGAAAGAGGTTGAACCGCTGGAACACCATGCCGATGGAGCGGCGCTGGGCGGCGACCTCCTTGTCCTTCATCTCGTGCAGTTTGTCGCCCTTGCGTTTGTAGCCGATGAGTTCGCCGGCCACCGACAACTGCCCGGCATCAATCTTCTCCAGGTGGTTGATGCAGCGCAGGAAGGTCGACTTGCCACCGCCGGAAGGGCCGATGATGCACGCGACCTCCCCGGTGCGGACCTCCATGTTGATGCCCTTGAGGACTTGGTTGCGACCGAAGTACTTGTGCACCTCCACCGCTTTGACCATGACCTCGGGCAACTTGTCCGGGTCGGGTGCGACGTCTTCGATGTGTACCTCGTGGGCACCGGCCTTCGTCAGGTCCATCGGATCCTGCGGCTCCTGCGCGCTCATGCGTCACCTCCGCCACCGAAGCGGGCCTTGAGTTTCTGGATCGGGGTGGGTGGCAGATTGCGCATGGCACCCTTGGCGTAGTAGCGCTCCAAGTAGTACTGGCCGGTCATCAGAATCGACGTCAGGAACAGGTACCACAGGCTGGCCATGACAGCCATCGGGAACGGCTGGAACAGACGGTTGCCGATTACCTGGGCCTGGAAGAACAACTCGGTGGTCAGCGGGATGGCGATCACCAACGACGTCGTCTTCAGCATCGAGATGGTCTCGTTACCGGTCGGCGGCACGATCACCCGCATCGCCTGCGGCAACACGATGTGGCGCAGGGTCTGCATCCGGCTCATACCGATCGCGGTGGCCGCCTCCTCCTGCCCTTCGTCCACGCTGAGGATGCCGGCCCGAACGATCTCCGACATGTAGGCGGCCTCGTTCAGACCGAGGCCCAGCAACGCCGCCACGAAGGCCGGGATGAGGGTCTTGGTGTCGAACGTGAAGAACTCCGGGCCGAACGGGATACCGAGTGAGATCGTCTGGTAAAGCGCGATGATTGAACCCCAGAGGAACAGTTGCACATACACCGGAGTCCCGCGGAACACCCAGACGAACACCCACGCCGAACTGCTCATCACCGGGTTGGGCGACAGTCGCATCACCGCCAACACCACACCCAGGATCAACCCGATGATCATCGACAGGAACGTCAGGATCAGCGTGACCACGACACCCTTGAGGATGGGTGGCGAGAAGATCCACTCGCCGATCAGCGACCAGCCCCAGTTGGGGTTGGTCATGACACTGTGCACGAACATCGCGAACAGAATCGCGATGACCGCCACCCCCACCCAGCGTCCCGGGTGGCGGACCGGGACTGCCTGGATGGGCTCGGAGTGCGAACTCTCGGCTGGTGCCTGCTGATCGGTTGACATCGCCCCTACCTAGTCATTCTCGACGTGACTCGCGGTCAGCTGACGGCCGGGTTGAGCTCGGAAGTGGTGACAGCACCATCCTGCAGACCCCACTTGGTGAGGATCTGCTTGTAGCTGCCGTCGTCGATCATGGACTGGACGGCGGCTTGGACGGTGGTGGCGAATTCCTTCTCGGCCAAGGGCACGACGACGCCGTAGGGCGCCGACCCGTAGATATCACCGACCTGCTCGAGCTTGCCGGTCTGGGTGATGGCGTAGGCGATCACCGGGCTGTCGGCCAGCATGGCGTCCACCTTGCCGCTCGCCAACGCCGTGGTCACATCAGACTGCTGGGTGAACTGCTGGATGTCGATGGCCGCCTTGCCCGCCGCGGTGCAGGCGGCGTTGCGCTCCTCGATGTCGTCCACCTGCACGGTGGCCTTCTGCACGCCCACCGTCTTGCCGCACGCATCGTCCGGGTTGACCCCGGCCGGGTTGCCGGTCGCAACTGCCCAGGCGGTACCGGCGTTGAGGTAACTGACCATGTTGACCTGCTGCTCGCGCTCGGGGTTGATGGTGAAGGACGACATCGAGGCATTGAACTTGCCGTTGGTGACGCCCACGATGAGCGAATCGAACGAGGAGTTGGCCCACTCGGCCTGCAGCCCGAGCTTGGCCGCGATGGCGTTGCCGAGGTCGACATCGGCACCGATGATGGTGGAGCCGTCGGTGTCGATGAACTCCATCGGGGCGTACGACGCGTCCGTGCCCATCTGCAACTTGCCAGTCGACTTGATGGCCTCCGGCACGGCCGCGGCGAGGGCGGCGTCAGCCGACACCGACGGCAGCGCTGCGGCAGAGCCGCTTGCACTCTCGCTGGCGGAGGACGACGAGTCGCCGCCACAGGCGCTCAGCGCCAGCAACGAGGAGGCCGCGACGGCCCCAATGGCGAAGGTACGAATCCGGGTGGTGGTGGTCATGTTGTGTGCTCCTCACGGCGCTACCGGGACGGTCACCGGCGGCTCTTGGGTCAGTATGGCCCCAACTCGCGAATCTTGGGGACATCTGACGTGATTGGTTTGCGCGTTTGTGCTCCGCGTACGCGGCAATCCCGGCCCGTGGCCAGATCGTTATGCCGCCACGGCTCGAAGTGGCAGGATGGTGGGCGAACCGAGGAGGCGTAGTGAAGACCCTGGCAACCGTTCTGTTCGATGAGGCCCACCGACAGGCCTGGACCACCCGCGGCGAGGTCGCCGCGCTGATGAACCCGGCCAACCCGGCGGACGTGGGTTACACGCAGGCGGCGGCGACGCTGGCAGCGCACGGACTTACCGTCGTTGCCCATGCGGCCGGCGAGCTCACCCCAGCGACCCTCGCCGAGGTCGACGTACTGGTGCTGCCGCACTGCTCCACCGACGAGTGGGAGGCGACCACCGGTGTCGGGTCGCCGGTCTACACCCCGGCCGAGATCGATGCGATCGAGGGATTCGTCCGCGCCGGCGGTGGTCTGGTTCTGCTCGCCGAGACCGAGCAGAGCAAGTATGGCAACTCACTGGCCGACATCGCCGCCAGGTTCGGCGTGGTGATTGCCAACGCCACCGTGCAGGATCCGGTCGAGCGGTTCAACGACGTCTCGACCTGGGTGCTGGCCCAACCAGTCCCCTCGGAGCAGTGGGACCTGTGGGCCGGCGTGCGCCAGGTGGGGCTGTATCGCGCGGGAGTGCTGTCGTTGGATCCCGACAGCGGCGACGACGGCTTCCTGGTGGCCCGCGCCAGCGCCCATGCCTCGCCACCAGATGCAGGGCTGATCGCCGCAGTCCGGGCCGGCCGTGGGCGTGTGGTTGTGCTGACCGACTCGGACCTGTTCGGCGACGACTCCATCGACGACCTCGACCACCGCGTGCTCTGGCGCAACCTCGTGACCTGGACGGCTGCCGCGCCCATGGGATCAGTGGCGACGGCTGGGGCGAGCGACCTTGCCGACGACC
>JAUPKO010000571.1 GCA_030837395.1 Actinomycetota bacterium
CGGTAGACCTCTCGGTGTTGGGCGTCGATGAGCAGGCGGAGACACGCCTGCGGACAAGGCTGATAACCGAGGCCTACCCTGCCGGCGACATTGTCTACCGGCAGGGCTCCCCAGCCAATCACACCTTCTTCATCATCTCCGGCCACGTCGAGATCGTCACCAGCGATGAGGGGGCGCCTCCGCGGCGGGTGGCCGTCCTGGGGCCGGGCAACCACTGCGGCGATCTGCGCTTGGCACCGGGCGAATTGCGCGCGGAAACGGCCCGGGCCCTGGACGACGTCGTGGTGCGTTCCCTGAGCAGAGAGGCGATCAGTGCGGGGGTCGCCGGACTGTTGGACCGCCCCGATGACGAGCGCCGAATCATCGGTGCGCTGTTGCGTCACGGCCGCATGCGCACCGATGAACTCGCCGGCCAATTGCCGGTGCCCATTCCGGCGATGCGCTTGCACGAGGTCATCACCACGCTGCTCGCCGCCGGCGCCATCCGGTTGCAGGACGGCTACCTCGTGCCGGTGGCCGGCCGCCGCCCCGGACGCGGCACCAGCGATGTCTTCGACCGATTGGGCGGCCTCTGACGCGCATCCGCCGGGGTGGCCGGGGTGACTGACTGTGCTTGCGCGGTGGCTATCTGCACCCAAGTCGGCCACAATGCGACCATGTCCGCCGGTCGACTGCCCCCCGATGTTGCGATGAGGGCGCAGTTGTTGGCCGCCGTGACCGAGTCGGTGGCCGGCTTCGCACTCTTGGACACCGACGGCAGGTTCCTGATGGTTAACCAAGCGCTCGCCGATCTCACTGGCTACACCGTCGACGAACTCGTCGGCTCAGAAGCCAACATCCTCACTCATCCCGACGACGTCGACACCACCGAAGTCGCTCGGACGGCTCTCAGCGAGGCTCGCCAGACCTGGACCCGGCGGCGCCGGTACCGGCGCAAGGACGGTAGTTCGGTATGGGTCGACCTCGTGGCCCACCCCGTCACCGACGAAGAGTCCCACGTCGTCGCCTTCGCCGGCCAGGTGTTCAATGCCGACGAGGCGCAGCAATCGTTCGAGGAGCGCGACCGACTCCTTGCCGCGGTGCAGCAGAGCCCCACCGGCTACCTCATCGTCGACCTCACCGGTGCCATTACTTTCGCCAACGCGTCGTTGTGCACCATGCTCGGGTGCACCCCCGGGGCACTGATCACCCGACCAATCACGGATCTCCAGGCCGGCGATTCCCCTCACGATCTCAACGGTCTGGTAGTGGCACTGCTCAAGGGGCAGGTCGGCCCCCAACCGGCGTCCGTGCACCTGCTCGCACGGACGGTTCAGTTCTGCCGACCCAGTGCTACGGCCATCCGGTTCGTGATCTGGCCGGGCGGGTCGTGGGCGCGGCGGCCCACATTGTGGACATCACCTCCCAGGTGGCCAGCCAGCAGGCCCAGAGCCAGTTGGCCGCACTCTTGAGCCAAGGGACGTATGGCTACCTGCTGGAGCGAATCGACGGAACCATCGCCGATACCAACGACGCCCTGACCACGATGGCAGGGGTGAGCCGTGCGGACCTCCTCAGCGGTGCGCGGACCTTCACACGGCACCCTGATGACGAACCGCGCATCCGGTCGATCGTGGCCTCGTTGACCGACGGCACAAGGACGACTGCCACTTTCCACGCGCGCTATCAGCGACCCGACGCCTCCGTATGGTGGGCCGAGATCAGCGTGTCCGCCCTGCACGATCCGGCAGGCGAAGTGATCGGCTTCGCCAAGCTGATCCGGGACATCACCGACGAACTGGCCGAATGGCGCCGACTGCGCGGCGTCGAGGCCCTCTGGGCCGAACTGGTGCACAACTCCACCAGCGGGTACGTGGTGGCCACGCCCGGAGGTGATGTGGTCGACTGCAATTCGGCCCTAGAAGGCATGCTTGATCGGCCACGGTCCGAGCTGATCGGCCACCCGGTGCTCAGCCTCATCGCCGACGGCGATCAAGCCTTCGCCCGCGAGAATCTCGCCAAGGCATTGGCGGGCGCTGGCCCGGCCCAGTGGCGGGTGCGGCTGGCCCGCCCCGCTGGTGACACGTTCTGGGTCGATCTGCACCCAAACCCGGTTCACGACAGCAAAGGTCAAGTGGTCAACGTGGGCTGCGTGGTGCAGGACGCGCGCACCGAGGTCGCTGCGGAACAACGGGCGGCTCTGGCCGAGGCGGACCTGATCCATCGGTCCACCCACGACAGTCTCACTGGAGTGCTGCACCGGGCCGCCGTGCTCGACCACGTGCGCAAGGCGTTGAACTCAGCTGAACCCGCCACCTTGATGTTCGTCGATATGGACGGCTTCAAGTCCGTGAACGACCACTTGGGCCATCCGGCGGGCGACACCCTGTTACGAGTGCTGGCCGAGCGCATCGTGGCGGAGGTGCCCGAGGTGGCCGTGTGGGTCGCCTCGGTGGCGATGAATTCGCCATAGTGCTGCCAGGCAAGGGGCAATCCTCGCGTGACATGGAAATTGCCGAGGCAGTTCTCGAGCGGCTGCGCGACCCAGTCGAAATTGAGGGTTCGCCCATCCAGCTCACCGCCTCGATCGGACTGGCCGCGATCGTCGGGGCCGAAAGCGCCACCGACGAGGTGCTCCGCAATGCCGACCTGGCAATGTATGCGGCCAAGAGCGCAGGCGGCGATCGGATCCGACGGTTCAGCGCCGACTTGGCCGACCGGGCGGTGGTGGCGTCGCGGCTTCGCAATGAGTTGGCCGCTGCCATCCGCGGGGGCGGCTTCGATCTGGATTACCAGTCGATCGTGGACCTGCACAATAACTCGGTGGTGGGCGCGGAGGCCCTCGTACGGCTACGACGGGGCACCGTCCGTGTCCCCGCCGGCGCCTTCGTGACGTTGGCCGAACAGACCGGCCAGATCGTGGGAATCGGCCGAATCGTGCTCGACACTCTGGCCGTGGATATCGCCCGCCTACGCCCGGTCATGCCCCCCGGCTGGTTCGTCACGGTCAACGTGTCCGCCAAGGAGTTGGCCGATCCCGACATCATCACCCGCTTGGTGGACGGGCCGTTGGCGGCGTGCGCGCAGAGCATCCACCTTGAGGTCACCGAGGGCCTGGAGTTGGCGTCGCAGGACGACACCATGAGCACCCTGCGCGCGCTGCGGGACGGTGGCTACCGAATCGCCATCGATGACTTCGGGACCGGCTACTCCAACTTCGAGCGGCTGGGCGAACTGCGCCCGGACCTGTTCAAGATCGATCGGTCGCTGGTGGTGGGGGCCCGCACCATGACCGGTTCCGGCAATGCCCTGCTCGCCGCCGCTGTGGGCGTCGCGCGCACGCTGCGCTGCCGAGTTCTAGCTGAAGGGGTGGAGACCTTCGCCGATCATCGGGTGGTGACCGACTTGCCCATCGACTTCGGGCAAGGATTCCACTACTCCAGGCCGGCGCCGCTTTCATCCTTGCTCGCCGGACCCGGCGCCGGCGACCCCACCACCGCTACCTGAGCCCGACAGTCGGTCAGCCGTTGGGGGTCATTTGGAAGTCCCCGATCGTGTTCGGCGAGGTTGGCACATTGGACCACGTGCGGGCGCCGTACTGCGTCCCGTTGTATCCGGCCGGCAAGGTGCCCGATCCCACCGCTTGGTTGTTGAGGTAGGCCACGTAGTTGTTGCCGTTCAGTTCAATCCGGAGGTTGTTGGCGGTCCGAACATCGACCCCGACTGGCACCGCCACCCGCAACAACGGCGTACTGTTCTCCGTGCCGTTGGTCCATTGCCGGATCACCACACTCGGGCGACCACTCGTCGGCAGCCCCGGATCCATTTGCAGCACGAAACCGGACAGCGTGCCGTTGGAGTTCTGCGTGCCTCGAAAGACGACGCCGGCCCCGTTGCTGCCATCACCGACCTTCACGTCCGCCGACAGTGATCCGTTGGTCAACCCGGGCGAGGTGGCCTTCGACAGCAGCATCCCGGCGGCGGGCATCTGCAAGGTGTTGCCGATCCACGACGCGAGCGCACTGACGGCGCCGTTGTAGGGGTTGCCGGTCCTGTCGTTGAAGTCACTGGGCACCAACTGGATCGCATCGCCTAGGCCCGCCCGACAGGCGGTGGCGGTGGAGACATCCACGGTCTTGGCCGGGGTGTAACCGCCGTCCTCGGTCGCCTTGACAACCGTGCAGCGACCTGGGCGCACCAGGAGGGCCCCGTGCCATTCCTGGGTACCGCCAGCGGGACGCATCACCGCCACCACCTGCTTGGGCTGCGACGAGTTGATTCCATCCCCATAGGTGATGGTCTTGCCACCCTTGGCCTGCTCAGCCACGAGTTCTTGTAGCTGCGGTGCCGTCAGTGACTGCACCATCCCCTGATAAGCCGTCATGCCAAAGGTCCGCATCTCCGCCTCGCCGGCTCGATCCTTAGCCAGCCCCACTTGGCGAATCACGAGGATCGTGGCGATCCCGGCGAGGATCGCGATGATGATGATGACCACCAGCAACTCGATTAGGGTGAACCCGTCAGCCCCCCGGCGGCCAGGCGCCCGCCACCGCCTCGTCTCCGCCCGTTTGCCACGCATAGCAACCTCCCGACGCCATCGCCCTTTCCACAGTAGCCCTGCGTGACGATGCGTGTGAGGTTGACCGGCCCGTCGACGTCAATAGACCGTCGGTTCCGCCCGGCCGAAGAGCCAGCCCTGCCCGCATTGCCAGCCCGCCTCCTGCAGCAGGCGGCGTTGCAGCGGGGTCTCCACCCCCTCCGCGATGGTCATCAGACGCAGACTGTTCGCCAGCGAGGCCAGACCTTCGGCCAACCGGAAGGAGCCCGAGGCCCGCGACGCCAGTTCGCTGGTGAAGCTGCGATCGAGTTTCATCCCGGTGACGGGCAGATCGCGCAAGTGCGAGATAGATGAGAAGCCCGTGCCGAAGTCGTCCACGTGCAATCCGACCCCCAACGACACCAGTCGATCGATCGCAGAGTGCGCCCAGTGGGCGAGGTGCAGAATCGTCGTCTCGGTTACTTCGATGATCAGCCGTCGGGCATCGAGGCCGTGCGAGTACAACGCGCCGATCACGTCATCGGCGAACGCAGGATCGTTCAACTGCGGCCCGGAGGCGTTCACCGCCATTCGAATCTCCGGCCCCATCTGGGAGGCCGCCTCGATCGCCTGCAGGATCACCTCCCGACCGATCGGCACAATCAGCCCGGACTGTTCGGCGACCGGGATGAACTCGGCGTTGGGCGCCACCGAGCCGGACACCTGTCGAATCCGCGCCAAAGCCTCGTAACTCACGACTCGACCGGTCGCGAGGTCCACCACGGGTTGGTAGTGCGCTTCGATCCGACGTTCCTGCAGGGCATCGCGGATCTGAGCCTCGATGCCGAGCCGATCCATGGCCGTGCGCGACATCGCCGGGGTGTAGAGCTCCCACCTGTTGCGGCCGTGCGATTTGGCCTGGCGAAGCGCATCGTCGGCCTCGCGCAGCAGCGCCATCGAGTCGACCCGGCCCCGCCCGACGGCCACGCCGATACTGACCGTGGGCAGCAGCCTTACCCCACCCACGGTGACGGTCTGTGCCACCGCGACCAACAGCGCCCGAGCGATGGGCACGACGTCCTCCGGGTCGTCGATGTCGTCGAGCACGACCACGAATTCGTCCCCGCCGAGGCGCCCGACCACATCCGAGGGCCGCAGGGCACCACGCAGCCGCTGACCAACCTCGACCAGCACCTGATCACCGGCCTCGTGACTCAAGCCGTCGTTGATCTGCTTGAAGTTGTCGACATCGATGTAGAACACCGCGGCGCACGTCCGTTGCGTCGCCGACCGATCCCCCGCGCTGTGCAGGGCCGCGATGGCCTCGGCCCGGTTGGGCAGGCCGGTGAGGGTGTCGTGACTCGACCGATAGGCCAGTTGGTCCATCGCCCGCTGCTCCGCCGAGACGTCGATCACCTGCAAGACGACGTGGCTGGTCAGCACGCCGTCCCTGATCAGGCTGGCCGACACGTCCGACCACATGTGGCGTCCGGTGCCGTCCAGCCATTCCCCCCGGACTCGCAAGATGGACTGCCGGCCATCGATGAAGCCATCCCACTCGGTGTGAAAGCTGCGCACGACGGAGAGGGACATGAACGAGTCCAACGGCGCACCGATAAGCCGGTCTCGGGGTGTGGCCAGGTGTGACTCCAGAGCCGCGTTGGCCTCGGTCACCACACCGTTGATGTCGAGCAGCGCCGTGGGCACAGCCGACCCCATCAACGATTCACGGAAGGTGGACTCCGACGCTGCGACCTCAGTCAACTGCTTGATCGCGTGTTCCTGCTCGGTCAAATCCCACGCGTGGATGATCGTGCGCGCGGGCTCGGCACCGCGGCGGTCGACATGCACGTAGCAGCGCAGCCGGATCCATCGGCTGTTGGCGCTGGCATGGGTGAGGTCCACTTGACCGCTTTCGACCCGGCCGTCGGCAAGGTCCGCGACCAGACCCCGGTCGGCATCGTTCAACGTGACGATGTAGCGCGCCAGAGGTACTCCGACGAGGTCATCGACTGTGCGCCCGAGCAGTTCGGCATAGGTCTCGTTGATCGTGACGATCGAGCCCCGATGGTCGAGCATCACGATGCCCAGAGGCGAGTGGTGGAACAGCACCGCTGGCGGCACAGCCGTCGATCCGGCAACCTGCTGATAGCGATGCAGCAGCGAGTGTTCAGCCGTCGGACCAGCCGCTTCAGCCGTCGCGTCGGTCAAGGTCGCCGCGACGCCCAGGCACTCCCCCGGTGCGCCCTGCGGGAAGGGTTCAACCGCCACCCGCAGCCACAACACCGGCTCGACCACATCGTCGCGACGCACACCGCAGTAGAACCCCTGCACCGGCTGCCCACTGATCGACGACAGCCGCGCCGGATGTCTGCTCGGCGACATCGGCCGACCATCCGCGTCGACGACCACCCACGACGACGCCAACGATGTGTGGCCGGCCACCTCGTCCCAACTCAGACCCAACATCGTGCACGCAGCAGCATTGGCCGCGCAGGCGGCACCGTCGGCGCCGTAGACCACCAATCCGGCGTCGAGTTGTGTGGCCCGCTCCAGCACCCGCGCCGGCAGCCAGTCCGGCACCGCCCCGTACTCCAGCGACGCCAATGGGTCGTGCACACCCCTGGTGCGGCGGGTGGGTTTGGATGGCACAGACGTACCTCCAACCGCAAGAGCGAACCGGACACAACGTGCCCCGTTCCAGAGTAGGCCGGAACTGCCGGGGATTCAGTCGGAGGTGGGATCTTCACCTCGCCAGGGTGTGATGTCGACGTGACTGACGACCGCGCCCACCCCCGGTCCGGTGACCCGTGAGACGTTCATCATGAACCACCGCTGCTCCGTCGGTGAATGGCATGGGTACTCCATCACGAACGACGGGGCTGTGCCCTCCAGCACTGCGCGCAGCCCACGTACGGCCGTCGAGGCATTCTCTCCTTCTGGCCCGGCGCCCGGCTTGCAGGCATCGAAGTAGTTGGCACCCGGACCGGAGTGGCGCATGTCGCCGTCACCATTGGCCCGGGCGAATCGGATCCAGGCCGCGTTCACCAGTGTGATGGTGCCGTCGCTGTCCAGCACCGCGATGTGCTGGGGCAGGGCGTCGATGATCGCCTGCAGGCGTTGCAGGTCATGGAAGGCGGTGA
>JAUPKO010000057.1 GCA_030837395.1 Actinomycetota bacterium
CCAGGTGTTCTTCTCCTACATCGGCTTCGACGCCGCCTCTACTGCTGGCGAGGAGGCCAAGAACCCCCGCCGCGACCTGCCCCGGGCGATTCTGGGCTCGCTCGTCGTGGTGACGATTCTCTACATCCTGGTCGCGGTCGCCGCGATCGGCGCTCGTGGTGGGCAGCCCTCGGAGTGGGAGGGCCAGAGCTCGGAGGCGGTGCTGGCAAGCATCGCCCGCGACGTGACGGGTTCGGACTGGGCCCCTGCGATCATCGCCCTCGGCGCCGTGATCTCGATCTTCTCGGTGGTGCTCGTGACCATGTACGGGCAGACCCGCATCCTGTTCGCGATGGGCCGCGACGGGTTGCTGCCCAAGGTGTTCACCAAGGTCAACCCCCGCACCCAAACCCCCGTCAACAACACCATCATCGTCGCGATCGTCATCTCGATCCTCGCCGCCTTCGTGCCGCTGGGCCAACTTGCCGAGGCAACGTCCATCGGTACCCTGTCCGCTTTCGTGGTGGTGAACTTCGGCGTCATCGCGTTGTGGATTTCACGACCGGAGTTGGAGCGCACGTTCAAGGTGCCGTTGCTGCCGCTGTTCCCGATCGTCGGCGCGGTGCTGTGCATGTTCCTGATCTCGGCGCTGGACACCATCACCTGGATCGTCTTCGCGATCTGGATGATCATCGGGATTCTGCTCTACCTCGCTTACGGTCGCCGCCATTCGAATGCGCCTGCCGAACGTCCAGCCGAGATTCCCGCGGACCTCGCGGTCGCCCACCTCCCGACCCGTTCGATCACGCCAGGCACCCTGGTGGGGATCGTGATGCTGTTGGGCATCGCCGCCTTTGCCATCTTCAAGATGGTCGACGCCCCCAACCTCAATGCCTTCCACATCGTGGTGTGGAGCCTGTTGGTGTTGTCATGCGTGGCCGGCATCTGGTTAGCCGTCCAGGGTTTGCGCCAGGACAAGGACGGTCAGGTGCAGGCGACCAAGGGCGACCACGCGGCGGGCGCCTCCCTCATGCGGTTGGGCATACGTAACACGACCATCGGGCTGGTCGTGCCCGCCGTGCTGCTCGTGCTGGCCGTCGTGGTGGCCACCCCCGAGCGTGCCGACGCCGAGAAGGCAAACGAGTCCTCCGGCGCCACCACGTCGGAGGTCGTCCCAGGCGGCTGACGGCGCCCGGACGCGGCCTGACCCCGCGCATCGCCGGTCCAACACAAGTACCCTCGGCGCATGTCGAACTACGTGAAGTTGATTCCGGGGCTGCCCACGGGTACGTCGATCGATGAGCGCAAGCACCATGGGAAGCAGGCTCGCAAGCAACTGCCCCGCAAGGATCTGGGTGCCTGGCAGCCACCTTCGGATCGGCCCAGGTCAACCGACCTGCTGCTCGGCCAGGCCACCACTCGCATTCCGGAACTCGTTCCCATCCGCCACGCCCGGATGGCCGTGTCGCCCTTCACGTTCTACCGCGGGGCGGCCATCGTCATGGCGTCCGACCTGGGACGTTCGGCGAACAGCGGGCTGTGGGCGCAGCTGTGTGGTGATGCCCATCTGAGCAACTTCGGCGTCTTCGGCACTCCCGAACGCAACCTGGTGTTCGACGTCAACGACTTCGACGAGACCAATCCGGGACCCTTCGAGTGGGATCTCATGCGGCTGGTCGCCTCGTTCGTGCTGGCCGCCCGGGACAACGGCCTGCCGGACGACCAGGGCCGGTCTATCGCCGCCGCGGCAGCCGCGGCCTATCAACAAGTGCTCATCGCGGCGTCGCAGCGCTCGTACCTCGACAACTGGTACACCATGCTGACCCCCGACATGATCGAGTCGGCCGTACGCCAGGGCGTGGCGGGCCCATCAGCCAAGCAAGCAGAGCGCAGGGTCAACAAGGGTGTGACCAAGGCCCGATCCAGGGATGCGTGGTCCGCCATCCGCAAGCTCACCGAGATCGGCCCGGATGGTCGGCGGCGCTTCCTCAACGAACCGCCGCTGCTGGTGCGGATCGAGAACATCGACACCGCCTACCACTTCGACCAGGCCGCGTTCGACAAGATCGCCGAGGACTTCGTCACCACGATGGAGGCCGACCGCGGCGCCCTGTTGAGCAGGTACACCTTGCTCGACGTGGCCCACAAGGTGGTCGGTGTCGGCAGCGTTGGCCTGCCGGCAGTCATCGGCCTGTTCCAGGGCCGAGACGCGGACGACTTGCTGGTGTTGCAGTTCAAGGCCGCAGAGGCGTCCGTCCTGGAGCCGTGGACGGTCGCCAGCCCGTTCGAGCACCACGGCCAGCGAGTGGTGGTGGGACAGCGGATCATGCAGGCGGTCGGCGACCCCTTCCTCGGCTGGATCACCGGACCCGGCGGGGTCGACTTCTACGGCCGGCAGCTACGCGACTTCAAGTGGTCGGTCGACCTCAACGGGCTGGGTCCGCAGCAGCTCGCCGGGTACGCGTCCCTGACCGGCGGGACCTTGGCGCTGGCACACGCCCGTGCCGGCGACCCGGTGGCCTTCGCGGCCTACGTGGGTAGGGGGAGGATCTTCGCCGAGGCCATGGCCCAGTTCGCGATCACCTACGCGAACCTGATGGAGGCGGACTACGCCGAGTTCACGGCGGCCATCGCGGACGGAGAGGTGGAGGCAGCCGCAGACGAGACGTCCGCAACAACCATCACCCCGCGCAATCGCGTAGCATCCCAGGCATGACCGCTGAACCTCTCATCGATGGCATTTCCCGCACTCTGGATTGCACCATGGCCGAGGCCGAGGAACGCATCCGCGCGGCGCTGGCAACGCAAGGCTTCGGGGTGCTGACCGAGATCGATGTGGCTGCCACGCTGAAGGCGAAGATCGATGTGGACCGGGCACCGCTGAAGATCCTCGGTGCCTGCAATCCGGTGCTGGCCAACGAAGTGCTGGGGCGGGACGATTCGCTGGCCCTGATGCTGCCCTGCAACGTGGTCATCGATCAGACCGACGAGGGCGTGCGGGTGCGCGCGATCGACCCGATCAGCATCCTTCCGGGTGATGCACTGACGGACCTTGCCGATGAGGCAGCGGCCAAGCTAGCAGCGGCGATTGAAGCGATGTAGTCATGCGAGGCGATGTAGTCATGCGAGGCGATGTAGTCATGCGAGGCGATGGACGCCTGGGCTGGCACGTGGTCACGCCTCACCAGGACGGGTTGTCGCCGTCCACCACCCGCCAGCAGTACCACGCGGCTACGGATCGGTAGGGCCGCAGCGGTTCGCCCCACGGGTCCATCGCACGTGCTCCTGGGTCGCCCGCCAGGCCGTGTAGTTGGGCCCAGCCGCGGCGCATCGCCAAGTCGCCCACCGGCCAGACGTCGAGCCGGTGCAGTGTGAACATCTCAAACATCTCGGCCGTCCAGCGGCCGATGCCCCACAGCGCGGTGAGTTCGGAGCGCAGGCGGTGTTCATCGTCGTGGGCCAGTGCCGCATCGATGTCGAGGTCACCGCTGTGCATGGCTGTCGCGAGTCCCTTGATAGTGCGGGTCTTGGCGCGCGAGAGGCCGGCGGCCCGCATCGCCTCCTCATCGAGCGCCAGAACCTTCGTCGGCGAGACGTCGCCCTCGAGAGCGGCCGTGAGCCGGGCGGTGAGGGTGTCGGCAACCTTCGTGGACAACTGCTGGGCGATGACGGACTTGACGAGGCTGGCGAAGTGCGTGTCCGGCTGGTTGTCCGTGCGGCCCAGGGTGCACAGCGGCGAGGTGGCGACGATCGGGCCAAACGCCGGGTCAACGGCCACCAGATGATCCGCAGCGGCCTGCATGAGCGCGTCGGGGTGGCTCACGGCGCCGACGGTGTCGGAGCCTTGGCCGGCCGCGGCACCAGGGCACCAGTGCGGCGGGCATAGGCCCGCCACTCGTCGCCGAAGCGCTCGGCCAGCATGGTGTCCTCCCAGCGTGATTTGAGGGTAAAGAAGACCGCCAGAGCCGCGGTGACCCCAACTTGCCACCACGATCCGACGGCCACAGTGAAGCCGACGCTGGCCAGCAGGATGGCGCTGTAGATCGGGTGCCGCACCACCCGATAGGCACCGCGCGTGCGCAGGGTCTGACCCTCGCGCGGTACGGGAGTGGGGGTGAGGGCAGTCGACAGGTGGGACATGGCAAGCAGCGCGAAGGCGACCCCCGCCAGGATGAGCAGGCCGCCGATCACCAGCCATACGGAAGGTGGCCACACGCTGTCAGGCGACGTGCGCCACGGCAGCGTGACCAGTGCGACCAGCAGCAGGGCCTGTAGCCCGACGAGCAGCCAGCCCTTGACCTCCTGGGTCACGTGGCGCGTCAGTTCGACGTCTGGGTCGGCACTTGTCGACGCACCCACTCGGCCAACTCCCGCTCGGACCTGGTCTGGGTCCAGATGCGCCCGGGCCCGGCCACCTTGACAACGATCATCTCGCCGCTCTTGAGCGAGTTCATGAGTCCGCCGCCCTGAGTCTGCACGTTGACCGTGGCGCTGTCGTCGTACCCCATGAGGTGCCCGGCATCCACCACGACTTCCTGGCCCGCGGCCAACTCGAAGGTGTCGATCGCGCCGTACGAACACAGCAGGGCCTGGCCGGCGCCGGAGAGGTGCACCGCGAAGATCCGCTCGCCGCCCACCAGGCTCTTGAAACCACCCCACTTGGTGTCGAGTTGGATGTCCGCAGTGGAGGCCAGCCAGTTGCCCTGGGTCAGCACCAGGCCCCGTTGCGGCGTGATGTCGACGGTGAGCAGCTCGCCGGGGAGCACCTGCGTGAAATCCACCCACGTCTCACGGTCGGAGGCGCCCACGTACGTCGACGTGAAGAAGCTCTGCCCGCCGATCGCGCGCTTGAACGCGCCCTTCATGCCGCCTTCCATCTTGGCGTCGACGGTGACAGCAGCGTCGCGCATGTAGAGCGCCCCGGACGACGCACGCACCCGTTGGCCGGGGGCGAGCGTGAGGCGTGCCACGGCGAAGGCCGGCTGGTGGCGGATGGTGACCGCGAGAGTCTGGTCTGTGGTTGACATGCCCCCATGCTGCCAGGTGTCGTGACGCACGTACACCCGTGATGGGACGCCGAGTAGCGTGGGGGCGATGAGAAGGAGTCAGCTGTGACCCATCCCCACCTCGATCTGAAGCCCCCCGGCTCCCTGCCGGCCAACGGCCTGCGGGTCGTTCCACTCGGCGGCCTCGGGGAGATCGGCCGTAACATGACCGTCTTCGAGTACGGCGGACGGTTGCTGATCGTCGACTGCGGGGTGCTGTTCCCGGAGGACACTCAGCCCGGAATCGATGTGATCCTGCCGGACTTCACCTGGATCCGCGACCGCCTCGACGCAGTCGAGGCCATCGTGTTGACCCACGGCCATGAGGATCACATCGGGGGTGTGCCCTACCTCCTGCGGGAGCGTCGCGATATCCCCGTGGTGGGCTCCCGGCTCACGCTGGCGTTCCTGGCGGCCAAATTGAAGGAACACCGCATCAAGCCCGTGACCATTGAGGTCGCCGAGGGGGACCGACGCTCGTTCGGCCCCTTCGACTGCGAGTTCGTCGCCGTCAACCACTCGATCCCGGACGGACTTGCGGTGGCGATCCGCACCGGGGCCGGGCTGGTGCTGCACACCGGCGACTTCAAGATGGATCAGTTCCCGTTGGATCAGCGGATCACCGACCTGCGCGCGTTCGGCCGGCTCGGCACCGAGGGCGTCGACTTGTTCCTGGTGGACTCCACCAACGCCGAGGTGCCCGGGTTCACCACCGCCGAGCGGGACCTCGCACCGGCGATCGAGGAGGTGTTCCGCACGGCACCGCGGCGGATCATCGTGTCGAGTTTCGCCAGTCACGTGCACCGGATCCAGCAGGTGCTCGACGCCGCGGACCACCATGGCCGGAAGGTGGCGTTCGTCGGCCGCTCGATGGTGCGCAACATGGGTATCGCCCGTGACCTGGGCTACCTTGATGTTCCCCCCGGCCTGCTCGTGGACTTCAAGAAGTTGGGTAATTTGCCGGACGACAAGGTGACGCTGATCTGCACCGGGTCGCAGGGTGAGCCGATGGCAGCACTGTCGCGGATGGCCAATCGTGACCACGAGATTCGCATCGGCCCCGGCGACACCGTGCTGCTGGCCAGCTCGTTGATCCCGGGTAACGAGAACGCGATCTACCGAGTCATCAACGCGCTCACCCGTTGGGGGGCGAACGTCGTGCACAAGGGCAACGCCAAGGTGCACGTGTCCGGCCACGCCAGCGCCGGCGAGTTGGCCTACTGCTACAACATCGTGCAGCCCGGCAATGTCATGCCGGTGCACGGCGAGTGGCGTCACCTGACCGCCAACGCCAGCATCGCGATCCGCACCGGGATCAACCCGGCCAACGTGGTGATCGCCGACGACGGCGTAGTGGTCGACCTCATCGACGGCAAGGCGGCGATAGCCGGCAAGGTGCCGGCGGGCTACGTGTACGTCGACGGCATGACCGTCGGGGGCGCGACCGAGGCCTCGCTGAAGGATCGCCGCACGTTGGCCGAGGAGGGTGTCGTGACAATCGTCGCCCTCGTCGACGCCGACACCGGCGAGCTCACCGAGCCCCCGGACTTCCTTGCCCGCGGGTTCGTCCACGACAAGGAGACCTGGGCCGAGGTGATCCCCCTGATCGAGAAGGCGCTGGCCAAGGCCGCAGCGGAGGGTATCGGCGACCAGCACCAGCTCGAGCAACTGATTCACCGCACGGTGAGCCGCTGGACGTTCAAGAAGTATCGGCGCAACCCGGTGATCCTGCCGATCGTGATCGACGCCTGACGTGGGCCGGGCTGCCCGGCACAGCTGACCATTACCGAGGCGAAGGTGTTGTCGTCAAGCAGAGCCCCGTGGGAACGGGTGTAGACCCAGGCGGTGGCCAAGGGCAGGGCCGACACGATGACGCCGACCAGAAGCACCATGACGACGGCCGGGGTCGCGGGCACGGCACAAGCGCCGAAGCATGGCATCTGACGTTCCGACCGAGATCTCTCAACTGCCCGGCGCTTCATTCCCGCCGGACCCACCCCGAGACGTGGGTGACCTTGGGCAGACCGTCCACCATGGTGATGTGCCAGTGACCGAGGTGCAGTTCGTGGTGGTGGCGCGAGCAGATCAGGGCCAGATTCGCCGCCGACGTCAAGCCACCGTCGGACCAGTGCCGCACGTGGTGGGCTTCGCACCAGCCGGCAGGCAGGTCGCAGCCGGGAACCACACAGCCGCCGTCCCGGTTGATCAGCGCGGTGCGGATCCACGGCGGGATCGCCCTCGTCGCCCGACCCACGTCCAACGGCCGTGAATCGGAGCCCGTGACCAGGCGGGTGACCTCCCCGTCGCACGTCAACCAAGCCACTTCGCAAGGGGCGAGGATGCCGCCGCCGGATGTGTTGCCGGATGCCCAGCTGGCGGTGGCCTGTTCCATGGTGGCCAGGAACGCCTCGACGTCCAGCGCTGCGCCGTCACCGCCGACTGCGGGGGTGGCACTCGCGCCGACACCGTCCCCGGTACCGCGCCACAATCCGGCTCCGGGCCCGTCGCAGGGTTCGCCGGCGCCATGGTGGTGGCCGCCGCAGGATCGACATGTGTGCAGCACGGTGACCGGAATGGTCACGACGACCTTGGTGCGCTCCTTCGCCCCCGCCGACAGGTCTGACGCCGCAGCGGCCCGGGCCATGTCCATGAGGGCATCGGCCCGGATCGCCGCGGCGGTCTCCCGCTCCCCGTCGTCGTCGACGTCGGCTCGTGCCTGGCGGGCGCGCTCCGTGTATTCGGCCAGGATTCCGGCCAGTTCGGCGCCCATCACCGCCGGCAGCCAGCCGCGCACATCCCACCCGTCCGCGACGGGGCTGAGGAAGAACTCCCGGCGAGTGTGCGCCTCATCTGCGTCAGCGTCGGCGGATTGGGAATCCACCACCTCCGCCCATTGCGCCATGATCCGACTGAAATGGTCGACTCCGGCATGAACGGCCGCTTCGGTGAGCAGCGCCTCATGGTCGACGAACGCCTCCCGCCGCGCCGGAGTCCGCTGGGACACCTTGCGCATCACATCCACATGATCGAACAGGATCGTCCCGCCCTCGAAGGCCTGCGCCGCGAAGGGATGCTCCTCCAACCACCGTGCCGCCAACACGATCCGGCTGGCGGCACTGCCAGCCATCCGATGCGAATCGGTCAACCAAGCCCTGGCACTCCCCGGCCCCGGCGGTAGCGCCTGCGCCCGCTCGATGGCACCCACGATTGACACGTGCGCGGCCTGCACCGCGGTCCCCAACTCGAACACCTCACAGGCCAACTGAGGAAGGTCCGCCAGCGCCGGGGAGTCGACGCACAGCAGTTGCCGCACCTCGGCCATCGCCTCGCGGGCCCGGGCCACGGCATCGAACGCCGGCCCGACCGCCGGTGCCTGCGAGTCGAACCTTCCGGTGGTCGCCCCCCACTCGGGCTCGGTGCCCGCGCTTGGCGAAGGGCCGTTGCCCGGATCGGTGCCCGCGTCTGGCTCTCGGGCACCGTCAGCGGCGGGCGCCCCCTGGATGCCCGGCGCACATACATCATCAATCCCTATGGTCATGCCGGTCACCCCCCTTCAGGGCCTGGAATCGCCGCACCCCGCGACGATCACGCACACACATGCTGCGCCTTGCTTCCGACTGCTCGTCCCACGCTACGACCACCCTCCGACAGTCACCCCGTCCTCTCGACCAAGGCCCCATTACCTCCCTCACCCCCCTTGGGCCTGTCGGCGCAAACATGATCCCCGACCCCTCGCGATCCATGCCCAGCATCAGTCCGGCAGTACCGCACGATCAACGGCCTCGGCGCAGCATCGGCGGGAGCACCGCGGCATCGGCGGCAGCACTGCAGAATTGGTGGGATCGGCGAGTTCCGTAAAGAGACGTAGACTGTTGCCATGGAACCGTGGCTCTTCTGGCTCATCGCAGCGGGTGTGCTGGTCGGGGTGGAGGTGTTCACCGGAACGCTGATCCTCGCCATGGTCGCCGTCGGAGCCCTCGCCGGCGCCGGGGTGGCGGCCGTCGGCGCGGACCCCGTGTGGCAGTTCTTGACTTTCGCCGCGGTGAGCGCGTTGATGGTGGGAGTCGTGCGGCCGGTGGCGCGGCGCCATCTGCAGAGTCCGCGCGCCCTGCGTACCGGCGCGGCCGCACTGGTGGGCGAGTATGCCGTGGTGGTCAAGGCAGTTGACGGTGACGGCGGCCGGGTCAAGATCGGGGGCGAGGTGTGGACGGCCCGCGCCTATGACGGCGAAGCTGCCTACGCCGTCGGCGACCGCGTGCAGGTGCTGGAGATCGAGGGGGCGACGGCACTGGTCGCCTGAGCCCGACACGTTCCAAGAAGGACTACTGAACGTTCCAAGAGCGACTACCGAAAGGAGCCCTGACATGGAAGCGCTCATCGCAGGCTTGGTGGCGGCGCTGGTCGTCATCATCGTGATCAGCCGCAGCGTCAAGATCGTGCCCCAGGCCAAAGCCGGAGTGGTGGAACGCCTCGGCCGCTACAACCGGACGCTCGAGCCCGGCCTGTCGCTGATCATCCCGATCGTCGACCGAGTGAAGCCGCTGATCGACATGCGCGAGCAAGTCGTGTCGTTCCCACCTCAACCGGTGATCACCGAGGACAACCTCGTGGTGAACATCGACTCGGTGGTCTACTTCCAGGTGACCAACGCCAAGGCCGCGTCCTACGAGATCCAGGACTACTTGCTGGGTATCGAGCAGATCACCGTCACCACCCTGCGCAATGTGATCGGCGGGATGGACCTGGAGACCACCCTCACCTCGCGTGACTCGATCAACGACCAACTGCGCTCGGTGCTGGACGAGGCCACCGGTCGCTGGGGCCTGCGTGTCACCAGGGTGGAGCTCAAGTCGATCGACCCTCCGGACAGCGTGCAGCAGTCCATGGAGAAGCAGATGCGCGCCGAGCGCGACAAGCGGGCGGCGATCCTCACGGCCGAGGGCAGCAAGCAATCGGCGATCCTCACCGCCGAAGGCGAGCGGCAGGCTGCGATCCTCGCGGCACAGGGCCACGCCGAGGCACAGAAACTCCGCGCCGCGGGTGAGGCGGCCGCCCTCACCGAAGTGTTCTCGGCGGTTCGTGCGCAGAATCCGGACGAACGGGTGATGGCCTACGAGTTCATGCGCCACCTGCCCGACATGACCCAGGGTGCGAGCTCAAAGGTGTGGATCGTGCCCACGGACATCACCAAGGCGCTCGGCGCGATGGCCGGTGCGTTTGACTCCCGGCCGCCAGAGCAGCCACCGACGGGTTCGTAGCCCAGCCAACTGGTGCCGCAGGGGGCTAGTACTGCTCCGGTTCGAAGGGCACCCCGACCAGTCGGCACACTGCCTCAAGGCCGTGGACCCGGCCGTCGGTGCGCGGCAACAACAGGGTGCGGATGCCCGCCGCGGCCGCGCCCGCATCTGCCTTGGCCGAATCACCGACCATCAGCGCCTCATCGGCCGTCACGCCAAGCGCTTCGAGGGCATGGGTGAAGATGCGCGCGTCAGGTTTGACGACGCCGACGTGACACGAGAGCACAACCGCGTCGAGATACTCGGCCAGGCCGACGTCGGCCAGGACGGGTCGCACATCAATGCCCACGTTCGAGATCATGGCGATCCGGATGCCTGCGTCGCGCAAGCTGCGCAGCACCGGTACGGCGTCGGCGTAAGGCTGCCACTGTTCGGGCATGATCCGGTACAACTCGTCGGCGAGCGCCGGGTCGATGTCCACTCCCTGCGTCGCGCGGGCGTGATCCATGAGTTCGTCGAACACCCGACGGTGCTCTGCCGGGCTCAGATCGCGGTTGAACTCGGGGTCGATGACGTCCGCGTGTTCCCAGACGGCGTGCAGGAACTGCGCCGCGTCGAGGTGCTCGGGCACCACTGTCCCGGTGGTCGCCGCCGCTTGCGCCAACCATCGATGGGGGTCACCGCCATCGACCAGCGTCGTGTGGAAGTCGAACAGGACTGCACGGATGTCATCCACATCTCGGACCCTATCGTCGCTCGCCTGAGCGTGTCGGTTGACCTGAACGCCCCTAGCGTTCAAGGTGGTCATCATGGTGAGTTCCGTGAGTCAGGTGACGGGTGCGTTCTCGTCGCCGGCTGCCCGCAATCCGGCAGTGGCGATGATGAGGGCCGCCTACTCCGAGCTCGGATATCACGTTGACTACCTCAACTGCGAGGTCTCCTCACTTCGATTGGCTGAGGCCGTTGCGGGCGCCCGCGCCATGGGTTGGCTCGGCTTCAGTGTCGGTGCCCCCCACAAGCTCGCGGTGGTGCCGCACCTGGATGGCCTGGCCGAGTCCGCGGCGATGATCGGCAGCGCCACCTGTGCTGCGCGTCGCGGTGATGCGTTGATCGGCGAGAACACCGAAGGGTGGGCGGTGCTGGAATCGATCGAGGAGTTCATGGAGCCCGAGGGCGCCCGGTCGGTCATATTCGGCGCCGGCGCCGCGGCACGGGCGGTCGCGGTGGAATTGGCCAGAGCGGGCGTCAGGCAGATCACGGTGGTCAACCGCAGCACGGCGCGGGCGGCGCGGTTGGCGGCTCTGCTCAACAAGATCGATGGTCTCGGGGTAGACATCGTCGACTGGCGGGACTCCTACCGCATCCCGCCCATGACCGACATCGTGGTCAATGCCACCCCCGTGGGTGCCTCCAAGGAGGGCGAAGCCACCCTCAACATCGACATGGACAGCCTGCGCCCCCGAATGCTCATCACCGACATGGTCGTCACCCCGCAGGAGACGCAACTGCTCAAAGAGGCCTCGGCGCTGGGCTGCCCGGTGATCGACGGGGCGGAGGTGCTGGTCAATCAGGGAGTGCTGGCGATTCGGTTGTGGACGAACGCCGACGCCGACGCCGACCTCATGCGGGAGGCACTCATGCCAGCGCTGGCACGCCTCTCGCGCTGAGGGTCAGGCGTGGCGTCCCTCAGCCACAAATCGCCTACCGGACACCTCGTAGGCCTCCAACGTCACCAGCCGGTGCTTCGGTGCCGTGTTCCATGGGAAAAGCGGCAGATGCTCGAGTTCGTCCTCATCGGGTTGGTGATCGATGAGCCGGGCCGCACCGTGCACCACGACACTCCAGGCCTCATTGGAGTCGGGCTCGTAGCCGTCAACCTCAAAGGCCACGGCCGAATTGATGGCCATAGAGGCCAACTTGGAGCCCTCGGCGGTGCGGAACACGATGGCATCCCGGTAGATGACGAAGTTGACTGGATAGATGTCCGGACGACCGGCGACGCTGACGGCGAGGCGGCCGAACTGTTGACCACCCAGCAGGCGCCAGCAGTCGTCTTCGGAGAGCTTCTCGAATGGCTCGTGCGGGTTCACGCTGTGATTGTCTCGCAGATCGGGTGTCGAGTCACTCTCATCGGCACACCAATTGTGGGTCGGCCGACCGAATCTTGTGGGCGACCCGTCGGATCCCCCCGTTTGGGCGACACGCAGTCGTGGCGATTGTGGCGAGTCTCGCACCCAGCCCGTGGGGGAGCCGTGATTGCCGGAGGCGGCTTGTTACCGTCATGGCCATGGCTCGGCCCGCAATGATCGCTCTCGCACTCGGCACCGCCGTCGTGGTCGGTGTTGGTGTCGTCGTGCTCGCAGAAGACCCGCAGGATCCGGTTCCGCTGGCAGTGGTCAACCCTCCGACACCCACACCCACGGCGACCCCGGCCCCGACGGCCACCCCGACCCCGGCCCCGACGGCCAGTCCGGCGGCCAAGATCACGCCGGTACCCGCCGAGGTCATCGCCAACGGCCCGCGGGATGTGCCCAAGGTCGCCATCACCTTCGACACTGCCTACTCCGCGGAGACGGATGCACTTGTGACGGCGGGGGTCATCGGCCCCCAATACAACACGGCAGTATTGGACTACCTGGCAAGCACCAATACCCCGGCCACGGTCTTCGTCACCGGCCTGTGGGGCGAGCAGTACCCCGAGGGTATGAAGCGTCTGGCCGCCACCGACACGATCGAGATCGGCAATCACACGTGGAGCCATGCGGGATGGGCCGGTGATTGCTACGGCCTGCCGGACGCCGGCGACGTGGCGAATCAGCGGGTCGAGATCGGCCGGACGGCGATGATGATCGCCGCCTACACCGGCAGTGCGCCGTCGCTGATCAGGTTCCCAGCGCTGTGTCACGACCCCGAGGACGTCGCCTTGGCGGCGCAGTTCGGCGAGTACACGGTGGACACCGACATCGGCCTGAACGACACCGGTGTGACCGAGGCCGCGCCGGTGGCGGCCGGCATCCTCGAGCAGGTCCAGCCAGGGTCGATCATCCTGCTGCACCTCAACGGGGCCCCCAACACCCCGGCCACCCTGGAGATCCTGAGCCAGTTGGTGCCCGGGCTCAAGGAGAAGGGCCTGACACCGGTGACGGTCTCCGACCTGATCGCACCGGTCGCGCCGCCGGCGTGAGGGGCGTCGGGCTACTTCGACACCAGCAGCTGGACGTCGTACTCGCGCGGTCCGACCTGCGTGACGAAGAGCGCTTGGACCGAAGTCCACCCCTGCGCCTTGGCCATCGACACGGCCATCTGCCGGGCATTCTCGGAGATGTCCGCAGACACCCGGATGGTGGTGTTCATGAAACGACCCCTCTGGAACGGTCCGGCAACTGATCCAGGCCGCCGCTTTCAACCCAACAGCAGCGTGCCCACGGCGTGGATCACGATACCCGCCAGAGCCCCCACAACGGTGCCGTTGATGCGGATGTACTGAAGGTCCCGGCCCACCTGGAGTTCGATGCGCTCCGAGGCTTCGGTGGCATCCCACCGCGCGACCGTCTCGGAGATCAGCACCACGGCCTCCTGCCCGTAGCGCTCGGACAAGTAGGCCGCTGCACCCTCGATGCGCTCGTTGACGGTGGCGCGGAACTCGGCATCGCCGACCAGCCGATCGGCGGTCGAGGCGACCCAGTCCTCGGCCCGTCGCCGAAGTTCGCCCTCCGGGTCCGCCAGGCTCTCCAGCAGGATGCGCCGGGTAGTCGGCCAGATCGACGCCACGGCCTCATGAGTCTCCGGGCTGGCCAGCACCCGCTGCTTGAACAGCTCCACGCGAGAGATGAGTTCGGGGTCCTCTCGCAGGCGGATCGCCGTCTCGGCCAGCCAGTTGTCCACCGCCTGACGGATTCCGCAGGTGGGGTCCGCCACCGCTTCGTTCAGCCATGTGTGGAGCTCCTGGTAGGCACGCCGGCCGACGGCCTCATGTGCGGCGCGGGCCAGGAAGAAGCCTTGGGCGGGGCCGCGCTCGGCAACCAACTCGACGATCTGTTGCTCGTGCTCCACCACCCAATCGCGAGCCACTCGGAACAAGGCGTCAACGGCGGGCTCATGGTTGCGATCGGCGACCACCGCACCTAGCAGCCGACCGGCGGGTGGACCCCAGGCATAGACGGCAGCCTGCTCGAACAGCAGGTTCCGCACGATGAGTTGGGCTTCGGCGTCGTTGATTGAGCGAATCCCGGTGGCGGCCAGAGTGGCCCCCTCAGCCACCACCCGACGCCGGGTCGCCGGCTGCTGCAGATACGTACCCAGCCGGCCAGCCGGGTCGGCGGCGGCGACCCGCGCCCGCACGACCTGCGGATTGAGGAAGTTCACCCGCACGAAGTCGGCCAGACTGGCTCCGAGTTGGTCCTTCTTGGCCGGAATGAGGGCCGTGTGTGGGATGGGAATCCCCATCGGATGCCGGAACAGTGCGGTGACGGCGAACCAGTCCGCCAGGCCGCCGACCATGCCGGCCTCCGCCGCTGCCCGCACGTAGCCCCAGATCCACGACGAGTCCGGCTGCTTCTCGAAGTACCAACCGATGACGAAGATCACGCCGGCAACTATGAGCAGGCCGAGCGGCCACGCCTTCATCCGCCGAAGCGACCTACGCCGGTCGTCGTCGGTGATGGTTGCCGTCATCGCCACCTGCGCACCGTACCCCGTGGGGCGGCGCGTGCCGGTTCGAGCCTGGTGCTGCGCTCAGCCCCCGGTGTCTATGGGCACGGCGCTGTCAGTCACCTCGGACACGGTGCCGTCGAGGCCGGTGATGGCCTTACGGGCGGCCGCGACCGCCGCGTCGCGGGTCTTGAAGGGGCCCGGGTGGTACTCGTAGCCCTCCGGGTCGCCGGAGGCTGACCAGCCGAATCCTGCCGATACTCGCTTGCGCCCGCCAAACAGACGGGTGATGGACTTGCGGACCTCGAACACCTGCACATGCCAATGAACTGAGCCCGCCGCCCCGGGTGCCGACTCGGGCACCTCGGATTCAATAGACATATTTCGAGTGTAGTCGCCCGCCGGCGCTCGGCGGACCCGCATCGAAATCGGTCGGCACCCCGGCGGGTGCACGATGGTGCATTACGGTGCTGATATGGAACCAGTGCTCACACTCCTCGCCGCGGTCGAGGTAGCCGGCGGCGTCACGGCAATTCGAGACCGCGAGCGGGTGCGGACGGATAGGGAGTTCGGTGAGCCGGTCGCCGACGCCCGGGCGTGGATCGAGCAAGGCGCGACCTGGCTGCACCTGGCCGATCTGGACGCTGCCGCCGGCAAGGGCAGCAACCAGGAGGTCCTCCAGCAGGTCGCCAGTGCGGTGGGCCGGCGCGCGAAAGTGCAGGTGGCAGGCGGGTTCCGCGATGCGGCGTCGGTTGCGGCGGCCTTCCGGGCCGGGTTCGACCGAGTGGTCGTCGACACCGCGGCGTTGCTGCCCGGAGACTGGCTTGCGGCGGCCTTTGCGGCCCATCCGCACCGTGTCGTGGCCTCGATCGAGGCACACAACGGTCGGCTGTGGGCACCAGGATCGGCCAGCGACGGCGCGGAACTCGAGTCAGTGTTGACGGCCCTGGTGGCCGCAGGCTGCCCGGGCTACCTGGTCACCTCGGTCGACCGCGAGGGAACTCGCAAAGGCCCCGACCTCGGCCTCGTCCGCCAGGTGTGTGCCACCACCGGGGCGCCGGTCGGTGTCGCGGGCGGCATCGCCAAACTCGAGCACCTGCATGAACTCGTCGAACTCGCCCCGGACGGGGTGGTCGCGGCGGTCCTCGACGCTGCGCTGTACCGCGACTACTTCAGCGTTGCCGAGGCGATCGCCGCAGTCGAACCGCGGTTCGACCCCTACCGCTGGGGTCCGGCCCAACCGTGGGGCATGACGCAGGGGCTGTGAACGGCGCTCCGCGACGTACGCCGTCCGTCGGCGCTAGCCTGCCAAGGTGAGCGAACCGACTGAAGTTCCCAGGTCCATCAAGGCCGACGGCGCGCCGCCATGGCTCATGCACGTCATCACGAGGTCGATGTGGCGGGCGGTGGGCATTGGTCTGGTGGTGGCGGCCGGCCTGTGGGCGCTCAACCAGGCCAAGGATCTTGTGGTCATCGTTGTGGTGGCGACCTTCCTGGCCTTGGCGATCGTGCCCGCGGTGGACGGGCTGGTGCGCAGGTGGGGCTGGTCGCGCGGGACTGCGGTTATCGCGGTGATGTTGGGGGTCTTCCTCACCATCGTGCTGCTGATCGGCTTCCTTGTGCCGGCCATGGTGGACGTGGCCGGCAAGCTCGGCCAAGAAGTCCCCTCGTGGCTCGACGACGCGCGAAAGTCGGGGCTGGATCTGCCGCTGCTCAAGGAGAGCGACGCCCAACTCCTGGCCGATGCCGAGAATTGGCTCAAGAAGAACGGCGGCACCCACGTGCTGAGCCTGGCTGGCAGCGGCGTCGGCATGTTCGCCAAACTCTTCCTGACGTTCATCTTCACTGTCATCATCGCCACCGGTGAGCCGGCCATTCTTAGCGCTGTCCTGCGCCGACTCGACCCGGCCAACCAGCACCGCCTGGTGGAGGCGTGGGACACCGCGGTGTCCCAGACAGGCGGCTACTTCTACTCCCGTCTGCTGTTGATGATCTTCACCAGCGCGGGTTATGTGATCGTGATGATCCTCGTGGGCATGCCCGTGCTGTTCGCGATCCCGCTGGCAGTGTTCGGAGCGTTCTTCGTGGAGTTCATCCCGCTGGTCGGCGGTTACATCGGTATCGCGATCCCGGTGGTGTTCGTGCTGGTCGAGAAGGGCTGGGTGCGGGCTGTGATCCTGCTCGCGTGGGCGATCATCTACCAGCAGATCCACGACTACCTGCTCAGCCCGCGGATCAGTGCCAAGACGATGACCCTCAACCCGGGGGTGGCGCTTGGCTCGGCCCTGCTCGGTGGTGCCATCGCCGGACCCATCGGGGCGCTGTTCGCCATGCCGATGGCGGGCATGGTGACTGCCTTCCTGGGCAAGTACCTGCCTTCGAGGCCCATCGTGGTGGATTCCCGGGCGCTGGCCGAACCAACGAAACGTGGCAAACGCCGCTGACGATCCGCGATCGAACACCGGCTGCGGTGGCATCGGCGGCGCCGCCGGGCCAAGGTGGGGTAGTCCACCCGACTCGTGACTGCGGAGGCCGCAATGACCCACATCCACCTACCCGATGACACGCCGGCCACCCAGGTCGCGGTCAACCCCGGGGTTGCCATCGACGAGTGGCTCACGGTGCCGGTCGATCGCATCCCCGAGCACGGTATCCCCGGCGCAGCGGCCTACCAGATCGTGCACGACGAGGCCATGCTCGACGGCAACGCCAGGTTGAACCTGGCCACCTTCGTCACCACGTGGATGGACGACCATGCCGACCGGCTCTACGCGCAGGCCTATGACAAGAACATGATCGACAAGGACGAGTACCCGGCGACGGCTGCCATCGAGGCCCGCTGCACCCGCATGATGGCGCGGCTGTGGAACGCCCCCGGCGACACCGTCGGTGTGTCGACCATCGGCTCCAGCGAGGCGTGCATGATGGGTGGCTTGGCCTTCCTCAAGCGCTGGAAGGCGGCGCGCAAAGCGGCCGGCAAATCCACCGACTCGCCGAACTTCGTCATGAGCTCGTCGGTGCAGGTGGTGTGGGAGCGCTTCTGCCGCTACTGGGACATCGAACTGCGGGCCGCCGACATCACGTTGGCGCAGCCGGTGCTGACGCCGGAGTCGATGCTGGCGCTGGTGGATGAGAACACCATCGGAGTGGTGGGGATTCTGGGCGTCACCTACACCGGTGGCTACGAGCCGATCGCAGACTTGGCGGCGGCGTTGGACGACCTGCAGGAGCGCACGGGACTGGACGTTCCGCTGCACGTGGACGGGGCCTCCGGCGGCATGATCGCGCCGTTCCTGCAGCCGGAGCTGGTGTGGGACTTCCGGCTGACCCGGGTCCATTCGATCAATACGTCCGGCCACAAGTACGGGCTGATCTACCCCGGTTTGGGCTGGGTGGTGTGGCGCGCCAAGGAGTATCTGCCGGACGAGATGATCTTCAACGTCAGCTACCTCGGCAGCGAGATGCCGACTCTGGGGCTCAATTTCTCCCGGCCCGCCGCCCAGGTGCTGCTGCAGTACTACGCGTTCATCCGACTCGGCTGGCACGGCTACCGGACCGTTCAGGGTGTGTGTCAGCGAGTGGCGAGGCACCTGAGCAGTGCCATCGGCGCCATGGCTGAGTTCGAGTTGCTCAGCGACGGCTCGGACACGCCCGTGTTCGCCTGGCGGTTGGCCGACGACTTCGACCGTGGCTGGACGCTGCCGATGCTGTCGGACCGCCTGCGCTACTACGGCTGGCAGGTGCCCGCCTACCCCATGCCGGCGGCGATCGCCGACGTCGAGGTCATGCGCATCGTGGTGCGCAACGGCCTGGGCCTGGACTTGGCTGACAAGCTGATTGCGGATCTGCGGGCCTCGGTGGCCGACCTTGATGAGGTCGATGCGACGCCGAGCACCACCCCCGCGCCGCGGCGGGCCTATCACCACTGACGGCCCACCCGGCGGGCTCGCACCCGTGCCAACCGACCCAGGTCCGGCGTAGATTCACCTCACCCGCCACCAACGAGGAGGACCTATGTCGCGTGTCGTGCACTTCGAGATCCAGGCCGACGACGTGGAACGCGCCAAGGCGTTCTATGCCGCTGCCTTCGGCTGGGAGTACGAGGACTATGGGGCCTTCACCGGCTCGACGTACTGGGGGATCACCACAGGTCCGGAGGACCAGATGGGCATCAACGGCGGGCTGCTGGAGCGTCCCGTCGGCGCGCCCGGACCCGAACAGGGCACCAACGCCTTTGTGTGCACCATCGGGGTGGCCGACTTCGATGCGACCGAGCGACGCATCCTGGAGGCGGGCGGTCAGGTGGCATTGCCGAAGATGGCGCTGACCGGGATGGCATGGCAGGGCTACTTCATCGACACCGAGGGCAACACTTTCGGCGTGCACCAACCGGACCCGGAGGCGCGCTGAGCCCGGCGCGTTGCCCCACCCCGGCACCTCTGCTACCGTTCTGCCCAGGTCAAGAGAACCAGCGCCAAGCCTTAGCTTGCTGGTCTGCAACCCTCCTCCGCGGTGGGGTGCAACTAAGGATGACCAGGCCGGCCACAAACGTGAACCGGCAAGCGCGGGTCACGGAACCTTCCGGGCCCACTGGGCTGCGCCCGGCGAGGTCACACCTCCTCGCGGTGCTCCCAGGACCTTACGAGGAGAGACACATGTCAGACGGTTGGTCCTTCGAGACGCGACAGATCCACGCCGGCCAGACCCCCGATGGCGACACCAACGCCCGAGCCCTGCCGATCTACCAGACCACCTCCTACACGTTCAACGACGCCGCCCACGCGGCGGACCTGTTCGGGCTCAAGGAGTTCGGCAACATCTACACCCGGATCATGAACCCCACCCAAGCAGTGGTCGAGGACCGCATCGCGTCCCTCGAAGGTGGCGTCGGGGCGTTGCTGGTGGCCTCCGGCCAGGCCGCCGAGACGATCGCGATCCTCAACATCGCCGAGGCCGGCGATCACATCGTGTCCAGCCCGAGCCTGTACGGCGGCACCTACAACCTGTTCCACTACACCCTGCCCAAGCTCGGCATCGAGGTTTCGTTCGTCGCCGACCCGGACGACTTGGACTCCTGGCGGGCGGCGGTGCAGCCCAACACCAAGGCCTTCTTCGGCGAGTCGATCTCGAACCCCAAGAACGACGTGCTTGACATCGAGGGCGTGGCTGGTGTGGCCCACGAGGTGGGCGTGCCGCTGATCATCGACAACACCGTGGCCACCCCTTACCTGATCCGTCCGATCGAGTGGGGTGCCGACATCGTCGTGCACTCGGCCACCAAGTACCTCGGCGGCCACGGCACGGCGGTCGCGGGCGCGATCGTGGACAGCGGCAACTTTGACTTCGCCGCCGACCCGGCCAAGTTCCCCAACTACAACGAGCCCGACCCCAGCTACCACGGTCTGGTGTTCGCCCGGGACCTCGGCGTCGGATCGGAACTCGGTGCCAACCTGGCGTTCATCCTCAAGGCCCGGGTGCAACTACTGCGCGACCTCGGTGCCGCAGTGGCACCGTTCAACGCCTGGCTCATCGCGCAGGGCCTGGAGACGCTCAGCCTGCGCGTCGAGCGCCACGTCGAGAACGCCACCGCCGTGGCCGAGTGGCTCATCACCCGGCCCGAGGTGCTCAGCGTCAACTACGCCGGGCTGACCACGAGCCCCTGGTACGAACTGGGCCGCAAGTACGCGCCCAAGGGCACCGGGGCGGTGCTCAGCTTCGAGATCGACGGCGGTGTCGAGGCCGGCAAGGCCTTCGTCGAGGGGCTGGAACTGCACAGCCATGTGGCCAACATCGGCGATGTCCGCAGTCTGGTGATCCACCCCGCTTCCACCACTCACTCACAGCTGACCGAGCAGGAGCAGGCGACCGCGGGTGTCACCCCCGGCCTCGTTCGGCTGGCCGTGGGAATCGAGAACATCGACGACATCCTCGCCGACCTGGACGCCGGTTTCCGCGCCTCGAAATCCGTGTGAGGCGGCCATGTTCACCCCACTGCGGTACACCCACCTCGGTGCCGTCGACCTTGAACTCGGCGGCCACCTGCCCGAGGTGACCGTCGCGTACGAGACGTACGGCACCCTCAACCGTGCCGGCGACAACGCCGTGCTGGTGTTGCACGCACTGACCGGCGACGCCCATGCCGCCGGTGAGGTGGGCCCGGGCCAGCCCACGCCGGGCTGGTGGGACGACAACGTGGGGCCGGGCAAAGCGATCGACACCGACCGGTGGTTCGTGGTGTCCAGCAACGTGCTGGGCGGCTGCCGGGGCACCACGGGCCCGGCCAGTCCGGCCCCGGACGGCGCGCCTTACGGCTCCCGCTTTCCGCGGATCACGATCCGCGACCAGGTGCGCGTCGAAGC
>JAUPKO010000572.1 GCA_030837395.1 Actinomycetota bacterium
CAACCCACGACCACTTGCGAGCGAGGCCCCAGCCTCGTCATACCGTCTAGGCCGCTGCAGCTCGGCACTCCAGATAGGCAACGCGGATCTCAGCCATCTTGGCCCTATACTTGGCTTTCTCCACCCGGGACCACGCTGAGTAGGCCTTCGACGCAGCACGGTAGGCGTCGTTCTGGGCCTTGTACTTCGCCCGCGCCGCGTTCCGTGCCGCGGACAGGACCCGTCGGTCGTCAGCGGTCTTGGCGCTTGATGCGTAGACCAGCTCGGCTTCCAGAATCGTAACGTCGGCCGCATCCTTGGCTTGACGGTAGGAGGCTTCGGCAGCGACCTTTGCTGCACCGTTCGTCTGCTGGTCGGTGGTCCACTGGGCTTCAACGGGTGCTTCCGCGGCTCGGCGCTGATCTCGGCATGCGTCCGCCATGGCGGCAGGAGCGGTTCCGATAGCGGCGAGTCCCGCCACGATGATCGCCACGATGAGTACGCGAGTGCGCTGTCCCTTAAGCATGGTTCCCCGAGAGCGATCGCGTTCAGGCGCCGAGTGCTCCTTTGTCAGGCGCGACTCTACGCATGTGGCACAGCGTTAGTGGGCCACTCTCCGAATGATCGCGGTCGGGATGCCCGAATGCTGGGGGCATCCCGACCGGCGTCTATTGGGCAGGCTTCCGGAACAGCGCGACCTTGTCGACCGCCGCGATGACTCCCAGCGGCAGGCGTGGTGTCACCCACGCGGCGATCACCCACCAGAGAGCACTGAAGAGCGGGAGCAGGATGAGGACCTGCCCACCGATCCCGGAGGTCCAGCCCCCCTCCGCCAGCAGCTGGACGGCCTCGTCTCCGTACCCGTAGTCCCCACCTGCCTGGTCGTAGGCGTAGGCGACGAATGGACCTGAGGGGTCCCAGGCGACGGCGACACGCACGAAGACGAGACTGAGGAACCCCACCACGGCCCACATGAGGATGAAGGCGGCCCCATCGCGCAGCAGCGACTCCTGACGCCGCCGCCGCAGCACCAGCACGACGGCTGCGAGTATGCCCAGAAGATTGGCGGTCAGGGGCCATGCCCAGCCCCACGGGCTCATGGCGGTGAGGGAAGTCACCGTGCCGCTGAGTTGATCAGTGATGAAGTCCCAATTGTAGTTGCTTTCCTTGAACCCGTTGAGTGCCCAGTAGGGGCCCTCGAGTGTGCCGGTGGCGAAGACGCCTCCAGACAGCGCAAGGAGGCCGACATTGGGGAGGATGAGCAGGCCGCCGAGTGTTCCCCAGGCCACGGAGGAGGCGTGGTTACCCTGAATGAACCCGAAGGCCGAACTTGCGGTGAATGCCAGCACGCTGACGACTGCCAGCAGGACGGCGGCGCTGTAGAGGGGGACAGACAGGCGCTCGTGCACCTGCCCCCACATGGTCGCTTGCCCACGCTCGTGAATGGCGCAGGCGACGGCGGCCGCTGTTACCGCCACGATCACGGCTCCTGCGAATGTGAACCCGAGCGAGCCGGACACTTGCATGATTCCGTCCGTGATTCCATGCCCCTTGGTGTCGGTGGTCACCAGGGAGAGCAGCACAGTCATTAGCGAAGCGAATCCCGCGAACAGGCCCACGGCCGGAGCGACCCGTCGGGTCGAGCTAATGGCGGAGTCGTCTGGGGTCGACCGCAAGTGGGCGCGCAGGAGGTAGTAGAGGATGATCCCGCAGGCCAATGGCAGAAGGAGCGGGTACAGGAGGATCTCAAATGAGCCCGGATCGGCGCTGCCCATCTCGGCGAAGGTCCCGCCGACTGTGATCCGTCCACCGAACGCCAGAGACGACACAAGTCCAATGCCAGCGAGGACGGTCAAGGGGGACAGGTCGGCCGCGATGGTCAAGTACAGGCCGCCGAGCGCCCCGAGGATGATGATTGGGGCCAGTGCCAGGGCGGCCACGCGAACGCCCGCCGTCCAATGGGGTGATCCCAGTCCGGGTACCACCAGGCCCGGAAGGGCGGCCCCGCCGCTGCCGCTCCCGGGCGCATCCGCGGGTGGCGGGACGGTGCGGTCCTTTCCCAGTCCGGGAATGGATGAGCGCAAGACGGTGGCGGTGTCCAGTTCGTCGGCTGGCCCTGACCGGATGACGGTGGCATTGCCGTCCGGCGTTGTCGGGGTCGGCTGTGCAGTGGGGGTGGGGTTGCCACAGCCTCCGCAGAAGCGACCACCGGGTGTGAGAATCTCCCCGCAGTTGGTGCAGTTCCGTGCCATCAGGACCCCCGAGATCGTCGCTGTGCCTAGCCTGCGTCGCCGGGAGCCTACCAACGAAGCAGCGCCGTCCGACGCTCGTTGATGCCCAGCAACGGTGGGTGATGGATGAGCGCTAGATGGTCGCCGTCAGTGCCGCAACGCGGGAGTTGTGGTTACCTGCCGCGATCCCGCCCACGAGGGCGCACACCGGCCAGGTCAAGAAGAGGCCGAAGCCGAGAGTGAAGAAGCCGACGACGAGGTTCACGCAGAACATAAGCACCGCGGCGGGCACTGATGCGTACAGCAGGCCGAGGGGGCCGAAGAAGAAGCCGAGAATGGCTGCGGCCCCGACGCTCTTCTTGCTGCCGACCATGACGACGTGAACCTGCTGCCTCACGGGCGCCGCGGCTGCGCTGGGAGGGGCGATGGCGACCGTGGTGTGAGCGGCCGGAGCCATTGGGGTGACGGCGACGTCTGTGCCGTGTGTGGCACCTTCCGTGCCGGCGGTCACGGGCGCAGTGGTGTTCGCCACGGGCTGGCAGTTCGGGCACAGTCCCGTGGGACTGGTGATCGGGCTGCTGCAGTGGATGCAAGTCATGGCCGCTCCTCATGCTGGGCACCGAGTGGACTCGATGGCTACGAGACCCACGCTAGGAGTGAGTGGCAAAGGGGGGAATGGGGAGAACTCCCCGCACCGGCTGAGGCGAGTTCGGTATTGCTGTCGGTCTGATTGACACCTCTTACGAGGGCCGTGGGTCCTCGGGAAGGATGTCGTCATGCCGAAGATGTACCCGCCCGAGTTCAAGAGGGACGTGGTCACGGTCGCCCGTCGTGGTGACCTGAGCGTCGTGGAGGTCGCGATCGATTTCGGGGTCGCGGAGGAGTCGGTGCGGCGCTGGATGCGCCAGGCCGATGTCGACGACGGGATCAAGGGCGGGCAGACGTCCGCGGAGCAAGCCGAGATCGTGCAGCTGCGCCGCGAGAAGCGGCGGCTGGAGTTGGAGAACGAGATCCCGCGCCGAGCCGCGGCCTACTTCGCTGCGAGTTCGTTCCCAAAATGACGTACCCGCTGGTCCGTGACCTGGCCGCCGGGGGCTTCCCGGTGCGGTTGGCCTGCGGGGTGCTCGGTTTCTCGCCCCAGGCGTTCTATGCCGGGGGCCGGCAGCCGGTCGGTGACCGGGAGCTTGAGGATGCGTGTGTCATCAATGCGCTGATCGACGCGCAGGGCGACGATCCGGCGTTCGGCTACCGGTTCCTTGCCGACGAGCTCGAGCGGGCCGGCGTCGATGCCGGGGAGCGTCGGGTCTAGCGTTTGTGCTCCCAGCAGCGTCTGTGGTCCACCACGGTCCGCAAGGGACGCCGCGGCAAGAAGCCGGGCCCGGCGGTGCACGACGATCACATCCAGCGGGACTTCACCTCAACCGTCCCGAACCTCAAGTGGGTCACTGACATCACGGAGCACCCCACGGGCGAGGGCAAGGTCTACTGCTGCGCGATCAAGGACCTGTTCTCCGACCGGATCGTCGGCTACGCCATCGCGGACCGGATGACTGCGGATCTGGCCGTCGTGGCGCTGCGGGCTGCGATCGCACGCCGGCAGCCCGATGGTGTCGTCATCGTCCACGCCGACCGTGGATCGCAATTCCGAGCCAGGAGCTTCCAGGCCGTCCTGACGGCCGCCGGGCTGAAAGGATCCATGGGTCGAGTCGCGTCCGCCGGGGACAACGCAGCGATGGAGAGCTTCTGGGCACTGCTCCAGCGCAACGTCCTGAACTCTCAGCAGTGGCGCACCCGCGAGGACCTGCACTACGCGATCGTGCACTGGATCGAGCACACCTACAACCGTCGCCGCCGCCAGCGCGGCCTCGGCCGACTGACCCCCCGTCGAGTTCGAGCTAGCCTTCACCGACAAGCCCGGCCAGGCAGCCGCCTGAACGACACAACCCCTGTCAATCAGACCGACAACAATCCCAGTTCTGCGGGTGTAACTTTGGGCTGACGCGGTCGCGAAGATGCCGCAAGGCACTTGAGAGTCCCAACTCTACGGCGGAGGCAATACAACGATGAGGGCCTTACAGCAGAACCCGGTTGGAGATCCTTATGCGCCGCCGCGGCGACCGGGTTTGGATCCACGTACAGGAATACACGCGTCTGTGAAACGAATTCTGATGACGTCTATGGCCACGTTTGTGCTCGCGACTGCGGTCTTGGTCGGAGTGGCGCCAGCGTCGCATGCGGCGGGCTGTGTCACGCGGCAGGAGTTTGCAAGAGTCCAGGCAGGGATGACGATGGGTAAGGTCGCGCGCATCTTCGGGACCAACGGAATATTCAATGGCGCCGACGCCGGGACCACCATTCGCCTTTACGATACGTGTACGACTGGCGGCTCCGTATACGTGGCCTACACGAATGGGAAAGTGGTCTATGCGAACGCGTTCTTCTAAGTAGAGACTGTCGCACCCGCGAGGACCTGCGCTACGCGATCGTCCACTGGATCGAGCACACCTACAACCGCCGCCGCCGCCAGCGCGGCCTCGGCCGACTGACCCCCCGTCGAGTTCGAGCTAGCCGTCACCGACAAGCCCGGTCAGGCAGCCGCCTGACCGACACAACCCCTGTCAATCAGTCCGACAGCAATCCTTTCGGCCCGGCTGAGGCTTCGGCTCAGTGCCCTCAGGTGAAGGTGCGGACGAGGTAGGCGGCGAGAACGCCGGCCGCCGCGCCACCGATTCCCCACACCGTGAGGTACAGCGCTGTTGAGGGCTCACTCGCCTGACGGGGCTGGTTTGCGGTGGTCGGGGTAGTGGGGGAGAGGGCGAGGGTTCCGGTTGGCCCCGTGGCAACTCCGCGAGGTGCGACAAGCCCGGAATCCCCCGGGGCCGCTGCGCCGGCCTCTCCTGATTCCGCGCGCACGAGCTGCAGCGCCCGGGCAACCGCGGCGGCCTTCTGGAACCGGTTGAGCGGGTTAGGTGCCAAGGCCTGCTCGAGGACGTCGACCAGGCCCTGCGGGATTCCCGGGCGGCTAATGGCCCGCAACGGTGTGGTCCGAATGAGCGTCAACTGCTGGGCTTCCGTGGTCCCTTCGAAAGGAGGGCTCCCCGCGAGCAGCGTGAACAAAGTCGAGCCGAGCGAGTAGATGTCGCTGGCCGGGCCATACTCGTTGGACGCGAGGACTTCG
>JAUPKO010000573.1 GCA_030837395.1 Actinomycetota bacterium
GCCACGCACCCGGACGACGGATCGCCGCTCCACGTGCCGAACCAACCACTGAGCAAGTCGGATTCGGCGATGTGGGCCCAGACCAAGTCGATCTCCGCGGGGATGAACCGTGTGATCACCAGTGTCCGACCATGGTCCTGCAATGACGCTCGGACCCTCATACCTGCCCGCCAACAGGGGTCGACTCGACGGCGGGTCGATTGTGAATCGTCATGCGCCTCACCCTAGACAGCCTCACCCACGGTGTCCGGCCATTGCGGCGATGGACGACATCGTCGCGCGAGTTGGCCGACGGCGAAGAGTCCCCAAGCACCACTGGTGGCCACACCCGGGCGACTGCGGTGGTGTCCCGTTCCGTCAGTGATCAACCGACCGTCACGCCGCGCCAGAACGCCACGTAACCGGCGATCTCCTTCGCTGCGGCTTTGGGTGTGGGGTAGGTCCAGGCCGCGTCCGGGTTGGTCTTGCCATTCACGGTGATGCTGTAGTAGCTGGCCACACCCTTCCACGGGCACGTCGTGTGGGTCTCGCTCGGACTGAAAAAGTCACGGTTCAGCGAGTCAGCCGGGAAGTAGTGGTTTCCCTCCACCACCACCGTCTCGTCGGACTCCGCCAACACAGCGCCGTTCCACGTGGCCTTCATGGTTAGTTCCTCTCAGATCATTGAGCCGGGCCGGGCGGGCCTGCCGTGGGTCAACTATGCCCCGGAAGCGCCCTGACCGCCTGCGGGTGCGCCCACACCTTGCGACCGGCCTGCGCGTTAGGGTGCCGCACATGAGTTTCGAGTTCGCCTTCGAGCCCAAGTACCGCCCTCTGCTGGCGGTCCTCGGCGTCTTCCCCCACACCGCCTGGGTGAGTCTGACCGACGACGAACTCGAGGCTCGCTTCGGTTTGTGGCGGTGCCGCACCCCGATCGCGAATATCGTCGGCGTCGAGGTGTCCGGCCCCTATCAGGCCATCAAGGCAATCGGCGCACGCGGCTCGCTCGCCGACGGCGGCGCGACCTTCGGCACCACCGCGGCCGGCGGCGTCTGCCTGAAATTCGCCGAGCCGGTGAAGATCCTCGACCCGACGGGAAGGTTTCGGCATCCCGGCCTGACTGTCACCGTCGCGGACCCGGAGGAATTCGCCGCAGCGGTCACCCATGCGCGGGCGCGACTCTAGCCCGCCTCATCCGCCGGCGCCAGCCGCGCCTGCCCTGCGCAGCGCGGCGTGCACCGCCGCTCGCTCCAAGGCAGTTCCGCGGGACACGGGCACTGCGAACCAGTGCGTGGTGCCGTCGCCGCGACCGTTGTCGAAGGTGAACTCCAGCGCTTTGGCGTGGCTCGCCTCGCGTCCGACCTCGGTCGCCAGCACCGCATCCCACACCTCGTCGAACCCGGCCACAGCCGCCGCCGGGTCGAGGATCCGGAAGGCACCCACACTGTTCCAGGCCCCTTCGGCGCCGAGTTCGGCGTAGCGGAAGTCCCGCCCCAAGGCCACGTTCAGGCCCTGGCCCACGACCGCGAAAAGGTCCGCACCAGCGGGAGCCATATTCATCGCCTGGGCTAAGGTCGCCAGGTCCCGGGCCACTTTCGCGCTCTCCCCCTGTAGCCGGATGCCGAAGAATGCCTCACCGAAGAAGGCTTCACAGGCCACTTCGTACCCGTCGCCGAGGTAGTCCAGAGCGTCGGCCTCGGTCACGAACTCGCCCGGCCGGAAGGTGACGGCGGCCTCCCACTTGCCAGCCGCGGCCACCTTGCCAAACTGCACCGGACCTGCGAATTCAGGCCACTGCATCATGGCGTAGAACTCAGCGCCACGTCGATCGCCACCTTGCCGGTCACCGCCCCGGAGGCCAATGTGCGCATCGCTGCGGCCGCCTGCTCCAGTGGGAACACCGAATCGATCACTGCGGTGATACGCCCGTCGACCACCATCGCGGCCAATTCAGCCACCTGCGCGCCATCCTCACGCGAAGCCAGCATGCGCAGCCGCTGCTTGACGAACGGCGACCAAACGGTTGCCCGCAGTTGCCGATCGACACCGCCGAGCCAGCGCCCTTCGCCCTCCGCACCCACGATCACGAGCGTCCCAGCCGGTGTCAAGATTTCGCGCAGGCCCCGCAGCGGTCGACCACCGCCAATGTCGATCACCACGTCATAACGGCCCGGTCGGCCGAGGGGGTCCGTCGTCGCGTAGTCCAGGACCTCACTGGCACCGAGGGCCCGCACTCGCTCCGCCTTCGCCGCGCTGCACACCGCGACAACCTCGGCGCCGGTGTCCGCGGCGATCTGCACCGCGAAACTGCCCACACCTCCCGACGCCCCCAGCACCAGCACCTTCTGTCCGGCGTGCACCTTGCCCACATCACGCACGGCCTGCACGGCCGTCAAGCCGGACACCGGCAGCACCGCCGCCGTCACCGGATCAACCGCTGCCGGTCGATGGGCCAGCCGATTCACCGGCGTCACCGCGAACTCCGCCAACGACCCCGACCCGGTACCGAGCACTTCATCACCGATCGAGAACTGCGTCACCCCTTCGCCGACCTGCACCACAGTGCCCGACAGGTCCCGGCCAGGAATCGGTTGGCGCGGTTGCCGAATCCCGAACGCCGGGCGCACGAGCAGGGGTCGGCCATACATCAGGTGTTCGGTGCCACGGTCGATGGCGGCCGCGTGGACCCTCACCAGCACCTGTCCGCGACCGGGGCGAGGCCTCGGCACCTCGGCGAACCGCCACACCTCCGGCCCACCGTAGGTGCGGCCCACCATGGCGCGCATGGGGGCGGAGTTCGGCCGCCCGACCGACGCTGGATCCTGATTCGACCTGGACATGGTGCACCTCCGTATCGGGCGCCGTGGCGGCGCAACCGAGCCCTGCGCTTCGCAGGAGCCTACGTTGCCGATCGCCCAGTCGGCGGCACGCCGTCACATGTAGTCGGGCGGCCCATCACGGCACGACCTCCACGACCGCCAGTTCGTGTGGCACGCCGTTGACCAGCGCCTCGATCAGGTGCGGCCCGGGGTACTGACGACGTGTGCTGTGGTGCGCGAAGCTGACGGTGCGGCGCACGTGCGCCTTCCCCTGCACGGTCACCTCTCCACCTCGGAACACCTTCGCCGACGTCGCGCCATTGGCTTTCACATAGTGCACCCGCAGGTCCAGCAACACCGCTCCATCGCCCTGGAGGGTGACGACGATGGGCAATCGCTCGCCGACCTGCAGGCGCGCCGGCAACTGTGCCGAGGCGACCACATCGGTGTCCTGGTATCCCAACAGCGCCAGCGCCTGTGGGTGGCCCGCCTTGAGCAGGGTGCGCAATCCGCGTCGCACCAGCCTGCCGCGCTGTGGCAGCCAATCGGCCGCCACAGCCAGCGCAGCCTGGGGATTATCTCGGGAGATGTCATTGAGGTTGTTGCCGACCGAACGCAGCACGTACTCGGACGGGTCGTCCTTGAGCAGGTCGAGCAGGTCCAGCACCGGGCCGGGGTCAGCCTGGAACTGCGGCAACCGTGCCGCCCACGGCAGCCGGGGCCGGGTGCCCTCGCTCACGAGGCGGCGAACGTGTTCGCTGTCGTCTCGCGCCCACTGGTACAGCCGGTCCATCGTGCGAGGGTCATGCGCGATGAAGGGGCGGATGCAGAATTCCGCGGTGAACACCTGCGTCAGCGCATGCTGGGCGACCATTGATTCCTCGAAGGCCGACAGACCGTACGTGCCGATGAACTCCGAATGCGCAAAGTAGCCAAAGCCCAGCGGTGGCCCGATCGCGCTGGCGACCTGGCCGATCGCCGTCGCGGGGTCCCGATGCAGATGCGTGTGCATCACCTGCGCCACCCGGACGCCGCGGGCCTTGAGTTCGAGTCGATCGAACCCGTCGAGGCATTCGGCCACGAACGCGTCTTTGGCCACGGGCAGGCCGTCCGCGATCTGTGCCACGACGCCGGCATCGAAACTGTCCTTCAACGGGGTGGCCACGCGGCAAAGGCTAGGCCCGCGCAGATGGCCGGTCTTCTCCGCCCTACCTGGGGTTCCGCACCGCGTAGCCGACCGCAAGTGACGTGGCGACCGCCAGCCAGGCGACATAGGGAATCAGCAACACCCCGGACCAGCGTGCGTTCGCCCATGTGATCATCAGTAGTGGGATCGTCGTGATAGTGGCGATGGCCAGCGCCGCCGCTGCCGGCCACAAAGCCTCGATGACATAGAACAACCGTGCCCAGGCTAACGC
>JAUPKO010000574.1 GCA_030837395.1 Actinomycetota bacterium
ACCACGACCGGCCGGATCCCCGGCACCGGCCGAACCCTGGCCGCCACCGCCGCAGCCCTGATGGGCGCCGTGCCGGTGACCCACCTGCTCACCGACGTCATGGGTCGTGTGCCCGCCTCGTACACGGCCGTCGGCATGGCCACCGCCGTCATGGTCGCCGGAGCCCGGTACACCCTGCGCGCCGACGTCGACAACCACCCGCCCGTCGTGGCCGCAGACGAGGCCCCGGCCGAGCGGATCACCGCGACCGAGAACTACGAGGAGGCCCTGTCATGAGTTCCACCGACCCCATGCCCGCCCCGATCCCCTCCCCCGAGGAGCGGCAGTACCTGCCCGGAGGCCCCGTCCTCTTCCACACCGACGTGCGCACGGATGAGGACTGCGACGACGCGGACGACGGCGACGACGCCGGCGCGTAACGCCGTCATCCCTCTCTCGCTATGGCACCGGCGGCCTTTGCTGCCTCGCGCGGTTCGGCCGCCGGCGCCCTCACCACTTGGAGACGAGCTATGCCCCCCGATCTGTCCGGCTTGCTGGCCAAGGTCACCGACCTATCCCTGATCGTCCCGTCCGTACTCCTGTTCGCGACCGTCGGCTTGGCCGTCGTCCTCGGTCGTCGACGTCGTCACGACAGCGCGTCGATCGGTCGCCCCACCGAGCGTTCGAGCTCCGACCCTCGCGGGACCGTGGTGGAGCAGCGCCTGGAACTGGCGCTGACCATCGCAGCTGCGGGTATCGCCACGGCCCTGTCGGTCAGCGGCATGTGGAAGGTGTTCGGCGACGTCCTCGGCTTCTCCGTGCCCGGCAGGGTCGCCCTGGCTGGCTTCCTGGAGATCGCCATGGTGGTCTCCGCGATCCGGGCTCGCCGCAATCTCCGCCTGCGCGGGACCGTCGGTCACGACGGCATCGCGGTCTGGGTGCTGGCCCTGCTGTCCGCCGTCATCGCTGCCAGCGACGCTCACGGCGCCGGGCGAGCGATCCGGTTCGCCGCACCCCTGGTCGCGGCCTGGCTGTGGCACGGCGGCCTGGCGACCGTGCGCCAGCAGACACAGACCCGTCAACGCGCCAAGATCGCCTGGCGGTGGACCCGGGAACGTCTCGCCGTCCGCCTCGGTCTGGCCGAACCGGTTCACCGCGCCACGAGCGACGTCGACCGAGCCCGCCGTCTCGCCCGCCTGACGCGCGCACGGCTACGCCTTGCCGTGCTGGAGGCCAGCACCCTGCCGTGGCTGCTGACGGTTCTGACCGCTCAACCGGTCCGCACGGCATGGGCCGTGTGGCGGTTGCAACGCCAGGCTCTGGCCGCCGTCGAGCATCTCCACCTCGGCACCGACCCCGCCATCCCCGTAGCGATCCGCGGCACCGTCGCCGCCGTCACCGGGCTCCGGGCCGCGACCGCCCCCACCGTTCTCACCGCCGTCTCCCCGTGGGCCCAGGTCCGCGCTCTGGAGGCGCCGGTTCCGGCAGCCGACGACCAGCTCTGCGAGGGGTGCCACGCCGCTCCGGCCACCCGCACGTGGCCCCGCCCCCACGCGGGCAGCCCGTTCCACCTCTGCGCCCAGTGCGTACCCGCCACCCCGGGTACGGGTACGCCGGGTACGGGTACGCCGGGTACGGGTACGCCGGGTACGGGTACGCCGGGCACGGGTACGCCGGGTACGGGTACACCCCTCGGAGTCTTGTTCAACGGGTACACCGTTCCTGTACCGCTGTCCGATGTCTCCTCCGAGGACGACGCCGAGATCGTCGAAGCCATCCTCGCGAGTGGAGAGCTGCCCTCCATCCGAGCCCTCCGCAGTACGTATCGCGTCGGTCAGGACCGCGCCTGCCGTATCCAGGCCCAGGCCGCCGCCGCTCGGGAGCAGACGGTGTCGGTCGTGGCGGGTGAGGCGTGATGGGTTCGCGGACATCGATCGAGTGGACGGACACGACGTGGAACCCGGTGACCGGATGTGATCGGGTCTCTCCTGGGTGCGAGCACTGCTACGCGGCGACGATGGCGCGGCGCCTGCGGGCGATGGGGCATCCCCGTTACCAGCGGGATGGGAACCCGGTGACGTCTGGTCCGGGGTTTGGGGTGAGCGTGCATCCGGAGGCGTTGAGCCTGCCGTACTCGTGGCGGGCCGGGCGGCGGGTGTTCGTGAACTCCATGTCGGACTTGTTCCACGCGCAGGTGCCGGTCGAGGTGATCCGTCAGGTGCTGGCGGTCGCGGCGGACACGCCGCAGCACACCTACCAAGTGCTGACCAAGAGGTCTCGGCGGTTGCGGCGCCTGGCGGAGGTCTTGGACTGGCCGGTGAACGTGTGGGTGGGGGTGTCGGTCGAGGATGCCGGGCACCTGTACCGGGTGGAGGATCTGACGGCGGTACCTGCGTCGGTGCGGTTCCTGTCTGCCGAGCCCCTGCTGGGGCCTCTGGTCGCTGCCGTGGGGCCGTGCCTGGACGTTTCGGGGCTTAAGTGGGTGATCACAGGTGGGGAGTCCGGGCCGGGTGCCCGTTCGTGCCAGCCCTCGTGGGTACGTGCGATCCGTGACGTCTGCGAGATGGGCTCAGTGGCGTTCTTCCACAAGCAGTGGGGCGGGGCGCGACCCCGCGTCGCGGGACGGCTCCTGGACGGTCGCACCTACGACGAGTTCCCCCCAGTCCCAGCCGCGTCAGAGACGGTCTCCCCTCAGGGTGACTACTCGACGTGACCGCTCGCTCCGGGTCCCCGAAACCCTCCCCTTCACCGTCGGGCTAGAACGGCAGAGCCCAGGGAATCACCACAAGAAAGCACCCCATCACTCACTCGCAGAGAACAGCAGTAGGACCCACTTCCCAGAACAACGATCACAACCTCATCAGCACCATCACCAAGAAGATCCACTACACGAACGACATCATCACCAGCAGCAATCACGAACCAAGAACCACAAGCAAATTCCCAAGCGCAGGGGACTCATGCAACTCGCTGCCGTAGGTCAGATCAAGATCCATTAGGCGGGTGCCCGGTCGAGTCAATCGGGGCCTGAGTAAACAATAGACGGTCTTTTCTGGCTGGTTTACGTAACGCATTTCCGTTGATTTCACTGTCGTTCAGCACGCTCTTTTCCGGAAGGAAATCGCTCATGATCACCGTGGCGAAGGCGACAAGTGCCTCGTATTACACCGATGGGGATGGTGGCAGTGGCATGGAGTCCTACTACCTCGACGCCGTCACTGAGGGTGAGCCTGCGGGTCGGTGGGTGGGGCGCGGAGCGGCGTTGCTGGGGCTGTCCGGGACGGTGTCGGCCGAGGACATGGAGACGTTGTTCGAGGACTTCGTGAACCCGGCCGACGGGACGTCGGTGGGGACCCGTCCGGCGAACCGCGCGAAGGCGAAGGCGTTGCTGGAGGCCGCTGTGGCGGCGGAGCCGGAGGCGTCGCCGGAGCGGCTGGCCGAGATCAAGGCGGAGGTCGCGGCGTCCGTGCGGGTGAACGTGATCGGGTGGGATCTGACCTTCGCTGTCCCGAAGTCGGTGACGGTCCTGCACACGGCGGCGACCCGGGGGCAGATTGCCGCCTCGAGGGATGGGGACCAGGCCTCGGCGGAGGCGTTCGGGTGGATCCGGGAGCGGATCGACGAGGCGATCGCGACGGCGAACGCGGCGGGGCTGCGGGCGGTCGAGTCGGCGGCCACGGCCCGGGCTGGTGGTGGAGCAGGCGGGGCGATGCGTTGGCTCCCGGCCGAGGCGATGGTGTTCGCGTCGTTCTACCAGCACACGTCGCGGTCGATCGAGCCTCACCTGCACGTGCACAACGTGGCGTTGAACAAGGTGTTGTGCGAAGACGGCAAGTGGCGCGCGATCGACGGGCAGGACTTGCTCGCGCAGCGGTTCGCGTTCTCCGCCGTTGCCGACCGTGCGCTGATCGAGCAGCTGGCCTCGTTGGGGTTGAGCTTCCGGGATCGGCCGGACGGCGCGGGCAAGGAGGCCGACCTCGTCTCCGAAGCCGTGATGGATCACTTCTCCACACGGGACCACCAGGTCACGACCGCCATGGAATCACTCAAGACCGCCGCGGAGGAGCGGCTGGGACGTGAGCTGACCAGCTCCGAGATGGCCCACATCCACCGTCAGGCGCAGCGGTCTTCTCGGGCCGACAAGTCGCACGAGGACCAGACCGCCGATGAGCTGAACGACGCCTGGTTCGCGTCTCTGGCGACGGAGGTGGGCCAGGACCTCGGCTCGACCGGGGAGGCGCTGCTGCGGGCGGTGCTGGAGCGGATGCCGACCGAATTGCGCGAGGCATTGCCCGTCTCGGTTCAGGAGGCCGCCGCCTCGGAATCGGCGCGGGAGGCCGCGCGGGAGCCGGCGCGGAGTGGTGCTCAGGGCGGGTCGGTGGCCGGTGCGGGCGGCTCGTGGTCGCCCGAGGCGATGATTCAGCAGGCGGTGGCCGGGTGCGCCGAACGGTCGGCGACCTGGGGGCGGGCGAACCTCCAGCTGGAGATCGAGCGGAACCTGCCCGTGCTCGGGATCGAACCCGGGCAGGTGCAGGACCTCCTGGAGGTCCTGACCGATCAGGCGCTGGCCTGGTCGGGCGTGGTGCAGGTGACCGGCAGGGATGCCCCGACCGCTCAGGACGCCCCGAGGTACGCGGCGCCGTCCGCGACCTTGTACGCGGCGGCGGACACCCTTGCCGCCGAGGCAGCGCTGCGCGCGGCGGCGATCGACCGTGGCCGGCACGCCCTGGATCGCGAGCAGGTCGCCGGATGGCTGGACGAGCACACCCCGACGATCGGGGCGGACCAACGGGCCGCCGTGGAGGGCATCGCGTCGTCCGACGCGGCGGTGACGGTGCTTGTCGGCCCGGCGGGGACGGGCAAGTCGTTCGCGGCAGGCGCCCTCGCGAACGCCTGGTCGGATCTGACCGCGGGCGAGGGCCGGGTGATGGGCTTGGCGGTCTCGAAGGTCGCCGCGCAGGTCCTGGCCGACGACGGGATCGGCCTGTCCCGGAACGTCGCTCAGTGGCTTGCCGGGCAGGCCCGCCTGGACGCCGGGCGAGGGGACACGCAGGACGCGGCGTTCGCCCTCGGGCCCCTGGACGTCGTCCTGGTCGACGAGGCGTCGATGGTCGGCACCTCGGCGCTGGAGACGGTACGGGCCCGGGTCGACGCCGCCGGGGCGCGGCTCGTGCTGGCCGGCGACCCCTACCAGCTCGGCCCCGTCGAGGCCGGCGGGGTGATGGGTCTGCTGGACGGGCACGCCGAGACCTACACCCTCACCGACGTGCGCCGGTTCCGGTCCGAGTGGGAGCGGCGGGCGTCGCTGGCGGTGCGCGACGGCGCGGAGGACGCGCTGGACGAGTACGACCGGCACGCACGGCTGTCCGAGTACCCGACCGTCGAGGACGCCGCCCGCAGTGCCGCGGCGGCGGCGGTCGCCGACCGGGTCGACGGCCGGTCGGTCGTGGTGGTCACCGCGACGAACGATCAGGCCGCGACGGTCTCGGCACGGGTGCGGGACCAGCTGGTGGATCTCGGCCTGGTCACCCCGGACGGCGGAGTGCTGCTCGGGCGGGACGGCAACACCGCAAGCGTCGGGGACGTCATCACCTGCCGTCGTAACGACTACGCGCTGGGAGTGACCAACCGGGTCCAGTACCGCGTCCTGGCGTCCGGCACCGGCGAGGACGACGCGCGGGTGCCCGACGGGGCGTTGCTGGTCGAGGCGGTGCCGGTCGAGGGCCGCCCCGCGACGGGACCCGTGGTGCTGCCGCGCGAGTACGTCGCCGCGGACGTCCAGCTCGGGTACGCCTCGACCGTCCACGCCGCGCAAGGGCTGACGGTGGACGCCGCGCACCTGGTCGCCGGGGGCGGGACCGGACTGGACGCGCCCACCCTCTACGTGGGGATGACGCGGGGCCGGGAACGCAACACGGCCCACGTTGCCCTGTCCGCCCCCGAGAAGCCATCGGCACCGGCCGCGACCACCGGCAAGGGAGGGCAGGTCCGGCTGGAGGACACCTCCGCGGCGTCGTCCGCCCGCGACGTCCTCCAGGCCGGGCTGGTCCCGGCTGGGGCGGGGCTACGGCACCTGCCCGGATCGGGGACCGCTGCCACGGTCGCCTCCGAGCAGGACGCCGCCCACGCCCGGTCGATGTCCACCATCACCGCCCAGCTGGAGGCCGAGACCCGCGCCGCCTGCCGGACCCGGCTGGAGGCCCACCTGGACGACCTGGTCGCCGAGGGGAGTCTCGACGAGGACATCCGCGCCCACCTGGCCGCCGATCAGGCCACCGAGCACCTGTCCCGGCTCCTGCGCGTGGTCGAGCAGGACGGCCGCGACCCCCGGCAGGTCCTGCACGACGCCGTCACCCGGGGACGGTCCCTGATCGACGCCGTCTCTCCCGCGCAGGTCCTGGCCCACCGCATCACCCGGGGACGTCCCGACCACGACCTGACCGCATCCGCCGCTGGCTCGGCCGCCGATACCGCCCCCTCCCTGCCCACGGGTCTCCCTCAGCCTGTCGCCGATCGGCTGCACCAGCTGTACGAGCGCGCCTCCGACCGTGCCACCGAGCTCGGCCGGCAGCTTGCCGACGCGGCGCCGGAGTGGGCGATACAGGCCCTCG
>JAUPKO010000575.1 GCA_030837395.1 Actinomycetota bacterium
CGGCCCCGGTTGGTGTAGTCCTCGGGGTTGGCCGTGGCCACGACGAGCACGTCGAGCGGCAGCCGTAGGGAATAGCCGCGGACCTGGATGTCGCGTTCCTCCAGCACGTTGAGCAGCCCGACCTGGATGCGTTCTGCGAGGTCTGGGAGCTCGTTGACCGCGAAGATGCCGCGGTTCGTTCGGGGGACCAGACCGTAGTGCACAGTCTCGGGGTCGCCCAGGGTGCGGCCCTCGGCGACTTTGACCGGGTCGACGTCGCCGATGAGGTCGGACACCGACGTGTCTGGAGTGGCGAGCTTCTCGCCGTAACGCGCGCTGCGATGGCGCCAGACGATCGGCAACTCATCGCCGAGTTCGGCTGCCAGGCGTTGGCACCGGCTGCAGACGGGCTCGACGGGGTCGTCGTGGAGTTCACACCCGGCGACCTCTGGGGACCACTCGTCGAGGAGACCGACCAGCGAACGGATGATCCGCGTCTTGCCCTGGCCCCGTTCGCCGAGGAGGACGAAGTCGTGGCCGGCCAAGATTGCGCGCTCGACTTGCGGCACCACAGTGTCCTCGAAGCCGACGATGCCGGGCAAGGTGGGCTCACCCGAGGCCAAGCGCCGCACGAGGTTGGCCCGAAGTTCCTCCTTGACCGTCCGCGGGCCATAGCCGCCTGCCCGCAATTCGCCCAGGGTGGCGGCGAGGTCGGGCGCAGGTGTCTGGGTCATGACCGCCATCATCGCCGCCGTTGCCACCCAGGGCAATCCGTCGCCGCGTCGGCGGCTGTTGCCGTCGGTGGCCGCTGCCGCGGCGGCCAGAGGACTGAGGGATGACTGTCGGACCCCCTGTCGACTATGGCCTCACCGCGGACCATCCGCCCGAGCCGAACGAAGCTTCGGCCGTCAACCCTCAAGGAGATCTCATGGAAAGCCACCTTCGGGCCGATGTGCACGCCGACGTTTCGATGGCGGTCAGGGCCACCGGGCCCGCCTCGGCCCAAATCGTCGTCGGCGTGACGGCGCCGGAACCCCTCGACGAACGTGACCCCCTCATGGCGGAACCCTCGATCACGGTCGGTGCCCGGCTTAGCACGGGCGACGCTATTTCGGCAGCCAAGGTCACCCTGCGGGCGCGGGCGAGCCAGGACCCGCTGAATGACCAGTATGCGAAGCCAGGCGATGCGCTGATCAAGATTCCGTCGTACTCCTTCCCCACCGGAATGTGCAGTCTGGCCTTTCTGGATCCGGTGCCCGGTGGACGGCGCGAACGGGTTGTGTTCGATGTTCACCTGGACGCCCGGAGCCTTGCCGGCGTCCACGCACAGGGCCACGGGTTGGAGGTGATTCTGGGGCGTCTCGAGGTCACCAACCAGCCTGAGCAACCTGAGGGGGAATGGTGGGACATCTCCCAACCACCGACGTTGGCTGCCAGTGCCAGGATCCTCGCCACCGCGACACCGATGGGCGTGCTCGTGGGGCTTGGGCCCCTGCGGCACCAGCTCGAGTCACCGGTGGCAGGGAGGTGTAATCACAACGTCTGTCTCAACCATGTGGCGTTCTTGGTCGACGCGTGAGCAAGGACGGGCCCGCCGGCCCGCGGGTCGGGCTGTCAGCACAGCCCGACCCGCGGCCCCGCGACTGTGCTCAGTCCGCGCCGAGCGAGGAGCGCCCCGCCTCCAACCGGGCCACCGGCACCCGGAACGGCGAACACGACACGTAGTCCAAGCCGACCTTGTCGAAGAAGTGCACCGACGCGGGGTCGCCACCGTGCTCACCGCAAACACCGCAGTGCAGGTCAGGCCGCGACGTGTGGCCCTCCTTCACTGCGATGTCGATGAGCCGGCCGACACCCTCGGTGTCGATCGACTCGAACGGCGAGACGCCGAACACACCCTTCTCGATGTAGGCCGAGAAGAACGCGGCCTCCACATCGTCCCGGCTGAAGCCCCACGTCGTCTGGGTGAGGTCGTTGGTGCCGAAACTGAAGAACTCTGCGGCCTCCGCGATCTGACCGGCGGTCAGTGCCGCACGCGGCAATTCGATCATCGTGCCGATCGGGAACCGCAGCGAACACCCGTGGGTCTCGGCCACCTCGGCGAGCACACCCTGGGCCTCGGTGATCACGAGCTCGAGTTCCTGGATGGAACCCACCAGCGGAATCATGATCTCCGCCTGCGGGTCGCCACCCATGCGCTGCCGGAAGCAGGCGGCCTCGGCGATAGCCCGCACCTGCAGCGCGAACAAGCCGGGCAGCACCAGGCCCAGACGCACACCGCGCAGACCCAGCATGGGGTTCTGCTCGTGCATCCGGTTGACCTCGACCAGCAGCTTGGTGTCGTCGTCGACGTTCTCTCCGCGTTCCTCTGCCCGCGCCACCCGAACACTGAGTTCGGTGAGGTCAGGCAGGAACTCGTGCAGCGGCGGGTCGATCAGCCGGATGGTCACCGGCATGCCGTCCATCGCCTCAAGGATTCGGATGAAGTCCTTGCGCTGCAACGGCAGCAGGGCGTCGAGCGCAGCTTTGCGCTCGGCTTCGCCGTCGGCCAGGATCAACTTCTCGACGTGTGCCTTGCGCTCGCCGAGGAACATGTGCTCGGTGCGCAACAGGCCGATGCCCTCGGCGCCCATCCGGCGGGCCCGGGCGGCGTCGAAGGGGGTGTCGGCGTTGGCGCGCACCCGCAGTCGGCGTGCGGTGTCCGCATGCCGCATGATCCGATCCACCGCCTTGACCAGGGCGGCGGTGTCCTCGTCGGCCTTGTCCAGCGCAGCGTCGATACCTTCGTCGAAGTACCGCGCCACTGGGCTCGGCTGCACAGCGACCTCACCGAGCAGGACCTGACCGGTGGTGCCGTCGATCGAGACGATGTCGCCCTCGTTCACCAGGGTTCCATCAGCGGTGGTGATGCAGCGGGCGGCCGTGTCGACCTGCAACGCCTCGGCGCCGCAGACCGCCGTCTTGCCCATGCCGCGTGCCACGACGGCCGCGTGCGAGGTCTTGCCGCCACGACTGGTCAGCACACCGGCGGCGGCGACCATGCCGGCGAGGTCATCGGGATTGGTCTCGCGCCGGACGAGGATCACGGCCTCGCCAGCGGCCGCACGCTCCACCGCGGTCGGGGAGTCGAAGACGACCGCACCGACGGCGGCACCCGGCGACGCACCCATGCCGGTGGCCAGCAGCGAGGCACCCTCGGTGCTGCCGAACCGCGGGAACATCAGGTTGGCCAGTTGGGCACCCTTCACCCGGCGCACGGCCTCATCCATGTCGATGATGCCTTCGTCCACCAGTTGCACGGCGATCCGGAACGCGGCCTCGGCAGTGCGCTTGCCGACGCGGGTCTGGAGCATCCACAGCTTGCGCCGCTCCACGGTGAACTCAATGTCGCAGAGGTCCTTGTAGTGGTGCTCGAGGGTGCTCATGATCTCGAGCAACTGCGCGTGGGCAGCCTCGTCCGTGTCGGCCATGGCCGACAGCGGCAAGGTGTTGCGGATGCCGGCGACCACGTCCTCGCCCTGTGCGTCGGGCAGGAAGTCGCCGTAGACGCCCGGGTGCCCGGAGGCGGGGTCACGGGTGAATGCGACGCCGGTGCCGGACCCCTCGCCGACGTTGCCGAACACCATCATCTGCACGTTCACAGCGGTGCCCAGGTCGGCCGGGATGCGCTCCTGGCGGCGGTAGATGATCGCTCGCTCGGTGTTCCAGGAGTCGAACACGGAGCGGATCGCGCGGCTCAACTGCTCGATCGGCACCTGCGGGAACGACTCGCCGGTCTCCTCCAGCACGATCGCCTTGTAACGGTCGACCAGGGCGTGCAGCGACGCCACGTCGAGGTCGTTGTCGAGGTCGACCCCCGCGGTCTCCTTGACCTCCTCGAGGGCCTTCTCGAACACGTGTGAGTCGATACCCATCACGGTCGATCCGAACATCTGGATCAACCGGCGGTAGGAGTCCCAGGCGAAGCGCTCGTTGCCCGAGGACGTCGCCAGGCCGAGCACACTCTCATCGTTCAGGCCGATGTCGAGCACCGTCTCCATCATGCCGGGCATCGAGAACCGAGCGCCGGAACGCACCGACACCAGCAGCGGGTCCTTGGGGTCCCCCAGCCCGCGCCCGATCGCCTTCTCCACCACAGCAACGGCTTCGCCGATTTCAGCCGCGAGTTCCGGCGGCTCCTCGCCGTGCTTCAAGTAGTAGCGACAGGCCTCGGTGCTGATGATGAATCCGGGCGGCACGGGGATACCCATGCGAGTCATCTCTGCCAGGTTGGCTCCCTTGCCACCCAGCAGATCGTTCATGCTCTTGTCGCCCTCGGCGAACTGGTAGACATACATATAAACCCATTCCTCGTGCGTGGACGGACGTGTCAACGCGACGCTACTCTGACGGCCCCAACCCGCGCGACTCGACTGAGCGGTCCCAAGTTGATTCGTCGCTGAATTGGTGTGAACGCCCGGTGAACGCCACCCTAAGGGCTATGTCCTACGTCATGTCTGTCGCGCGCAGCGTCTTCGCGACGGACTGGCACAAGCGTCGGCGCTGGTCCGCCTACCGCCGAGGGGCGGTGGTGCTGGTCTCGCTGGTGGTGTTCAGCGCGCTGTTCAATCCGGACATCGGGGCACTCGCTTCGGTGGCCGCGCTGTACGTCGGTTTGCAGGATCGCGCCGCCGATCCACCCCGCTACACCGTGCGCATCATGCTCACGCAGTCGCTGCTGCTCGCGACGGTCGTTCTTGTCGCCGGTGTCGCCCGGACCGCGTGGGTCACCTCACTTATCCTGATCGCCTTTGCTGGGCTGTCCGGTCTAACCGCCCGGCGGGACAAGGCGGTCAGCCGACTCTTCGCCGACATCATCGCCGTGCTGGCCTTCCTGGGTTTGAGTTCGGTCAGCCACACCTACGCGGCGCAGGCGGCCACGGCGGTACTGGCTGCCTCCCTGCTGCAGACCGCTCTCACCCGCGCGACCGTCCGGTTCACCAGCGACTTGCCCGAACGCCGCCCGGTGGCAGCGGCCCTCCTGGCGGTGGCGACTCATCTCGAGGACGCCCAGGTGCGCAGCGTCCGCCGAACCGGCGAGGCCGCCACGGCCGCCATCGGGTCCGCCGACGCCAGTCTGGCCCGATCCGATCTTTCACACCAGCGTCGCCGGGCCCTGCGCAAACTCCTGGGCGATGCCGAGGCTCTGCGAGAGGAAGCCGCCGCCTTGCGGGCCCGGCGCGCATTCGACACCGCGGTGATTGACGATGACGACGTGTCGGCCGCTATCGAGGTCGCCGCCGACACGCTGCGCACGGCCGCGGCGGTGCTCGCCGCCGACTCGACCCCAACCATGCCTGCGCTGTCCAAGTCGGCGCGGGCAGCCTCGCACCTGCCCGAGTGCGCGGCACGAGCCGCCGAGGTCGCCGCCCGACCCCAGGCCCGCGGCTCCGCGACGGCGATCGCCCATCAGGCCGTCCGAGTGGCCCGGCACACGAACCGCCTGTTGGCGGCTGACGCCACCCGCCGGCCAGACCGCGAACCCCACGTCCGGGACACCTTCTCCGATGATCTGTGGCAACCGGGGGTGATGGACATCCGAGCGGGCCTGCGGCTGGCCCTCGCTGCCGCCCTAGGCCTGCTGGTGGCCCATCTGCTGCACCTGCCACACGGAGGGTGGGTGGCGGCAACCACCGTGGCGCTGCTGCGACCGGACCACCGGGCGCTGACCTCGGACA
>JAUPKO010000576.1 GCA_030837395.1 Actinomycetota bacterium
TCGTCGACTTATCCGCCTTGCCGCCGGCACCCTTCGCGAACGCCATCTTGCTCACCCGGAACACGTCGTCATCGAAGGTCGCCTCGTCCAGCGGCGGCAGGTCCGCGGCTCTGCCCGCCACGTAATCGACCCCGTCGACCGTGATCGTGACCGGCCACGGTTCGAGCGACTCGTACCCCAGATGCAGTTCCGCCAACGCCCGGCCCGCCGCCGCGAACTCCGCGAACGCGGCTACCTGCGGAATCCGCGGCAGCATCTTCTTCAAGTCCGCCGCGAACCGAATCCGGTACTCCGGCGAATGCAGGAGCCCGTAGACGTAGTAGAAGATGTCGTCCTTCGTCACCTGCGGCCCATACCGCCCGCGGTACGAACTCAATGCCGCATCCGTGATGTTGTCGACCCGCCGATACCCGTACTTGTCGACGTCGGATGGCTCTCCTGTAGCCGAGTCGAGACTGCCGAATAGGGCGCCGTCGTCCTCAACCTCTTCGTACGTGTAGCGCGGGAAGTACTGGCCGTTGCTTGACCCCCAGAAGGCCAGGTCCGGAATGTGCGAAGTCATGAGGGTCGAGAAGGGCTTGTCCGATCCCACGCCAACGAGGTAGAAGCCCACGTTCGCATGGTGCGGCGTCGGGAAGAAGTCGGCCATCTTTCCTGGCCGGTGATTGAGCCGAGAGTCGAAGTAGAGCCACTCGCTGCAGTAGGGCCGGTATGCGGCTGGCCGGATTTGCTCGCCGTACCGGTACTTGACGCCTCGTCGAAGATCGCTCCGGACCCCGCTTGACCAGCTGAAGCACTCGCCGTCAGTGCTGACATGCGCCTCGGCCTGGTCTTCCGGGTCATCTGCGCCCGCCGCACGAGCGATCCGCACACGATCGGCGTAGGAATTCACCTCATGGTTGTAGAAGGTGATCGTCCCTTGCACGTTCTCGGTGAGTCTGTGTCGCGAGAAGTTGTAAACCCACGCATCCCTGTTCGTCTGGATCCCCGGACTCTGGATCGCGAAGATTCCAGACGCGGAGGACCCCCTGTCCCCAATGGGCGCGAAGCCCCCGAACGCATCGTCGCGCTGGTTGAGCCAGTCGCCTGCGGCGTTCGGTGTGATCTGCTCCCAGCCGACACCGTCATTCGACGACTTCCCGACGATCGCCAGCTTCTGCTCCCGAGTCAGGTAGTCGCCGATGTCGCGGTAGTGGATGTCCGCCTTCACCTGAACCCCGGGTTCCGATCGTTGTGTGTCTCCCCTCTCCTCTTCTCCTGAAGCAACAACCCCAACTGCGGGCCGGCCGTCGCCGACCCCTGGCGGGTCCGCCTCGGCACCAACCAGCACCGCACGCTTCACCAGCATCGTGATCGCCACCGTGCTCCGACTCCCCGACCCGAAGACCTTCCCACCCTCCTTCCTCGACAATTCCCCCGCCGTTCGCTGATTCCCGCGCAGGTTGAACACGAAAATGTCGGTGAACTCGTCAGCCAGCGACGCACGCAACCCATCCGCGGTGTTCCCATCGATCCACCCGCCATTGGACACGAAGCAGATAACACCCTCATCGCCTATCCGGTCCGACGCCCACCGGAACGCCCGGATGTAGGAGTCGTACAGGCTGTTCTTGTTCGTCGCCGTCGACTGCGCCGCGTAGGTCGCCTCAATCCGCTGGTCCAGCGCCGGGTACTTCATGTTGGCGTTGTTATCGTTCGCGTTCGTCTGCCCCACCGAGTACGGCGGGTTGCCGATGATCACCCGGATGTCCAGAGCCTTCTGCCGCTCCAGCCGCTTGTTGTTCTCCTGCAGGAACTCCGGGATCGTCTGCGCCGGGTCCTCGGTCAACTGGAACGTGTCCGTCAGCACGATCCCGTCGAACGGCTCGTAGGCATCGTTGGCTGCGGCATCCCCGTTTGCCGCACCGCCACCTTCCACATCGGTATCGGCAGCCCCCACGGCGCCACCGGTATTGGCTTCGCCAGTCCCCGTCCCAACCCCATCGCTCGCAGCGCTCGCCGCGCCCGCCTCGCTCCCTTCACCAGCTACCTCCCCCCGAACCTGGTGAAACGTCGCCTCGATGTTGATCGCTGCGATGTAGTACGCCAGCAGCAGGATCTCGTTGGCGTGCAACTCCTCCCGATACTTCCGCCGCAGGTCCCCCTGGCGGATCAGCCCCGACTGCAGCAGCCGCACGATGAACGTCCCCGTCCCTGTGAACGGGTCCAGCACCTGCACCCCCTCGCTCGACAGGTCCGCGTCGAAGTACTCCCGCAGCGCCCAGTCCACCGACCGCAGGATGAAGTCCACCACCTCGATCGGCGTGTACACGATCCCGAACGCCTCGGCCGTCTTGGGCAGCGCCACCTTGAAGAACCGCTCGTACAGCTCGGTGATGATCCGCTGGCGGCCCTCGTGGTTGTCGATCCCCGCCGCTCGCATCCGCACCGACGCGTAGAACCCCTCCAGCGTCTCGGTCTCCGCGGCCAGCGCGTGATCGTCCAGCGTAGCCAGCATCGCGTCCATCGTCACCGACACCGGGTTGTGCCGGGTGAACTCGTCCGAGCCGAACAGCGCATCGAACACCGGCGCCGTGATCAGGTGCTGGGCCAGCATGTCGATCGCATCCTCGCGGCGCAGGCCAGGGTTGATGTTGGACCGCAACTCGGCGAGGAACTCCGTGAACGCGCGGCCCTTCTCGCTGTCCGGGTCCGCCACCAGGCGGCTGATCCGCGCCACGTGCCGCTCGGCGATGCCCGCCACATCGGAGGCCCAATTCTCCCAGTACGCCCGCTCCCCCACCTTCGTCACGATCTTCGCGTAGATCGCATCCCGCCAATCGTCGACGTTGAACAGCGCCTGCT
>JAUPKO010000577.1 GCA_030837395.1 Actinomycetota bacterium
AACCTCCAGGAACGGCCAGGGGAGCAGATCATCACGCTGTCGCTGCCCGGCGGCAGTTACACCCCGCAGGCCCCGGCCGGCGGCACCGATGACTACCGCTGCTTCATCCTCGACCTGCCCGCGGACACCCCCGGTGGTTACGCAACCGGGTTCCAGGTGCTTCCCGGCAACCCGGACGTAACCCATCACGCGATCCTCTACCGCATCTACCCCGATCAGGTTGCGGCCGCCGAGAAGCTGGAGGCGGCCGACGACCGAGTCGGGTACGAGTGCTTCGGCGGGTCCGGCGTGCCACCGCGCGGTGCCAGTGTGAGCGAGGCCCTGAGCCAATCCGATTGGATCACCGCGTGGGCGCCGGGCGGCGACGCGGCCGACACCCCTGACGGCTACGGCGTCGAAGTGCCCGCGGGCGGCAAAGTCGTGTTGCAGATGCACTACAACACCCAAGGTGGTGTGGGACCGGATGACACCGAGGTGAAACTGAGGTTGGCACCGGCCGGGTCCGATTTGGCACCGCTGTACTCCATGCTCATGCCCGCCCCGGTGGAGTTGCCATGCCCAGCGGGCCAGTCTGGGCCGCTGTGCGACCGGCAGGCAGCGATCGACGATGTCGTGGCGCGATTCGGCCGGTCCAGTGCGTGGCAGGTGAGCGGCCTGCAACTGCTGTGCGGCGGCAACCCCAGCGCACCTGCGGCAGGTGTGACGCAATCCTGCACGAGGGCCATCACCGAATCCACGACGTTGTTCGCGGTGGCGGGCCACATGCACCTGCTGGGCAAGACGATCACCGTCGATGTCACCGACGACGCCGGCGCGGTGACGCGGGTGCTCGACGTGCCGCAGTATGACTTCGACAATCAGGATGCCGTGCCGCTGGCCGCGCCACTGACGTTGCAGGCCGGCGACAAGGTGACCGTGACCTGTACCCACGATCCGACGCTGCGTGGCAAGGTGCCGGGTATCCCGGCCGAACCTCGGTATGTGGTGTGGGGCGAGGGCACCACCGACGAGATGTGCTTGGGTGTGCTCGTCACCGGAAAGGACGGCTGAGCCATGGGAGCGCGATTGGAGCGCCTCGCCGCCGGGATGTCGGCTCGGGACTTCACCGAGCGGGCGGCGACGGTGGCGGCGGCGCTGGCCGTCGGGCAGAGTTTCGCGCCCAGCCTGTTGCCGCGCACCAAGTCCCAGCAGGCGATTCTCACGGGTGTCTCCGCGAGTGTGGTCTACTCCATCGCGCGGACATCGCAGTCGGCCATTGAGGCTGTTGCCAAGCGGATCAAACCGGGGCCGGACGGGGAGTCCTTCAACGATCGGCGCAAGCTCGCCGCCACGGCCAATGCGGTGGCGGTGCTGGCTGGCGTGGCGGTGCAGCGGGCGATGGCACAGCGGCGCGGCGAGCCGGTCAAACGCGCGGTGCTGCGCACGGCCGGCTGGCAGTTGTCGGCCACGGGTGCGCTCGGTCTGGCCATCACCGGCCTGAACGCGGGGGTGGACGCGGTCTCGGAGCGGTCCGGTCGGGTGCCGCCGGGGCTGGTGCCCGCGGGCTTCTTGGCGGCCTCGGCGGCTGCCGCAGCGGAAATCACCTGGTACCGCCGCAAGCAGCCGGGGGCGACCCCAGCGGGCCGCTCGATCGCCGAAGGTTTGGGGGTGATGGTCGTCGTCAGCGCAGTCGCCGTGGCAGAGCGAAAGGGGGCGCACGCGGTGTCGTCCTGGGTGCGCTCCACTGCACCTGGCTACGCCGGATTGGCCGAACCGATCGGCCACTTGGCCACCCTCGGGCCGGTCGCGTTGCTGATCTGGGGCGGACTGGAGTTGGTGTATCGCCGCACCGAGCACGGTGGCGCGGCAGTCGAGAACGCCTACAGCACGCCACCGACCTCCCGGGCCGCCAGCGGAGGTCCGGCCTCGCTGATCAACTGGGAGACGCTGGGCCGGGAGGGTCGCCGTTTCGTCAACATGACCCTGGCCGGCAAGGAGATCACCGCAGTCACCGGGCAGCGCGCACGTGAGCCGGTGCGGGTCTTCGTCGGGCTCGACTCGGCGCCCACCGTTGACGCTCGCGTCTCGGCGGCGATGGATGAATTGGAGGCGCTGGGCGCGTTCGATCGGTCAGTGCTCTGCCTGGTGTCGCCGACCGGCACCGGCTACGTCAACTATGTCGTGGCCGAGACGCTGGAGTATCTGACCGAAGGTGATTGCGCGATTGTCGCCCTGCAGTACTCCCTGCGGCCCTCATTCCTCTCGCTGGACCGGGTGCACCTGGGTCGGGAACAGAACCGCGTGTTGCTGCACGCCATCAACGGTCGACTGCGAGCCACCCCTGAGGCTTCCCGGCCCCGGTTGGTGGCGCTGGGCGAGAGCCTCGGGGCGCTGACGCTGCAGGATGCCTTCCTGCACGAGGGGACCGCGGGCCTTCACCGAGCGGGCATCGACCGGGCGCTGTTCGTCGGCACTCCTGCCGAGAGCGAGTGGGCCGAGCAGTGGCGCATCGATCCGGAGCGCGCCGACCCCGGCAACGAGGTCGTGGAGGTGGCCTCCTTCGGGGAATGGCTGGCGTTGCCGGCCGACGTGCGCGCGGCGGCCCGCTACCTCCTTCTCAGCCACCACGACGACCCGATCACCAAGTACGGTCCGGTGCTGGCGGTGCAGGCCCCGGCCTGGATGTCCAGTGGCCCGGAGCGTAGCCCGGCCATGCCCGACGGCGTGCCGTGGCGTCCGTTCAGCACGTTCATGCTCACCACGGTCGACGTACTCAACGCCAGCCAGGTGGTGCCCGGGCAGTTCGAGGCCCGAGGGCACGACTACCGTGCCGACCTGGCCCGCTTCACGCAGCTCGCCTTCGGTCTGCCCGGTGATGAGGAGTTGCTGGTCAAGGTGGAGAACGCGCTGCGTCGGCGCGAGTTGCTGTGGGCCGAGCGCCGGGTGGTGGCAGAGCAGTTCGCCCAGGCGAGGGAGTCGATCCAGCGGCAAATCAAGTCATGGTCGGCGTCCGACGCCATGGCCTGACAGGATCATTGCCGTGGCTGACTCAACCCCGGATCTGGGCCGCTTCAACGTTGTTGTGGTGGGCCGACCCGGGTGTGGCGGTGCCACGCTGGTCAGGGCTGTGTTCGGGACCGAGGCGGTAGCGACGGGCCGTTCCCGGACCGTGGCGTCCGGTGTCGAGTACTACGCCCATCCGGACGGCATGTTGGGGGTGTACCGGCTGGTGGAATGTGAACTCCAGCAGGAAGAGGCCGGGGCCCCGGCCGCCGAGGACGCACCGCTGACGAACCTGGCCCAGATCGCTGCCCACTCCCGCGATCAAGCCCTGTCGGAGCAGGTGCACGCCGCGTGGTACCTGGTGCGTTGGGGCGACCCGGAGCCGAACCCTGGTCAGCTGCGGTTCGTGCGTCGATTGGCCGAGGTGCTGCCGGTTGTATTCGTCGTGACCGCCGTGCCCGCCAACTTGGCGGGCCATCCGGATCAGCGGGCAGTGCAGTTCGCGCGGTTCATTGAGGCGCAACTGTTGCCGATCTCGCCGTCCAATTCGGTGATGCTCACCAATGCCCGAATCGACATCGGCGACCCTGTGCCGTTGCACGGTCTGGCGGAGTTGGCCTCGGCCACGTTCGCGGTCGCTCCGGAGGCGGCTCGACGAGCGCAGGCTGCGGCCCGCCTGGCGCAACGTCAGCATCGGGGACGGTCCATCCCATTGTCGTCCTTGCGGCTGCGCGCGCCGAACTGGCAGCAGGACGCGCTGCCGCTCCGAGCGGCAGCGCGTTCCTACTGGTCCAAGTTCCGTCATCGGGGCGACGGCTGAGCACCGTCAGGCGTCGACGGTGGCGAGGATCTCCTTGAAGGAGTTGTCGAAGCACTCCAGCAGAAACTCCACGTCGGGTACGGCCTCGCGGTCGATGTTGATGCCGATCTCCGCGCGACCGTTGTACGACATCAGGCCGATGTTCAGCGATGCCCCGGACTTGGGGGCGAAGGGGATCAGTCGATTGACCCGGGCACCGGCGATGAACACCGGGAACGGTGGCCCGGGCACATTGGTGGCGGCGAAGTCGGTGCCCTTCATCAGACCGCCGGCGATCCGCGTCGTGATCGCCCGCGGCAAGGTCATCAGCACCTTGTAGACGGGGTCCGAGATGGTCAATGCCGGCTCATTGCGGGCCTGGGCGAGGATCGGGTGCAACTGCCGGATGCGTAGCACCGGGTCGGCCTCGTTCAGCGGCAGGGGCAGCCGCACCGGAACCCACTTGTTGCCGCCCGCTTCGGTGGCCTCGGCGGCCGAGCGCATGTTGACCGGCATGTTGACCCGAAGTTCCTCGGGGATGCCGCCGTGTGCCGCGTGGTAGTTGCGCAAGCCGCCGATGACGGCGGCCATGAAGGCGTCGTTCAGCGTGCCGCCGGCCCCCTTGGCCGCAGCCTTGAGGTCGGACAGATCGTAGGACAGTTCGGCGAACCATTCGCGCAAGGATCGTTGCGTCATCACCGGCGACATCGGCTCCGGCGCCGGTGCCAACACCCGGCCCGCGCTGGACACGAATTCGCTGCCGGCCATCACGGAGCCGGCCGGATCGGTGACGGCGGCACGGCCCACGCCGAGGGCCGTCTTGGCCACGCCCATGGCGCCGTCAACCACCATCGACGCCTCGAACTGCGAGCCCTGCTCCACTCGGTCGCGCCAGCCGGCGATGCTTGCCCGCGGCGCGTCGGGCATG
>JAUPKO010000578.1 GCA_030837395.1 Actinomycetota bacterium
CCCAACTTCACCAGCACCTGTTTGAGGTGGCCTCGCTCGCTCGAATGGACCGCCACCAGACCGGTGTCGATTCTCGCTCCGACGTGGGCCTTCACCTTCTTTGAGCGGAGTACCTCTTCGAGCACGGCGTCGTCCAGCCCCTCCAGCACCAAGCCGTGCGCTGGGTGGTCGAGCAGGCGGAGCCGGCCGTAGCGATCCATCGTGACTGCGATATCGACGAGCAGCGAGTGCGGCACGGCGTAGCGCGAGTACCGCATTAGGGTGTCGACGACCTGCTCGGCATCATGGCCGGCCGCACGGGCGTTCCAGAGCGCCAGCGGCGTGACCCGATAGGTATGAATGTGCTCAGGCGCACGCTCCAACTCGGCGAAGGGTGCGATGTCTCGCCTCGCCTGCTCCGAGGCCGGGTGGTCCACCTCCAGCAGCAACGTCTTGTCGGACTGGACTATCAGCGGTCCGTTCGTCATCCCGACGGTTTCCCGGCCACCGGGCATGCGCCCACTATCCTGGCTAGCGCAAATAGCCGGGGTCGGCCGAGGGCCAGGTCCAGCGCGCGGAAGGCACCGCCGGAGAGACTAATCGGTGCGACCAACAACACCGAGGCTTCGCCGGCATTGTCGGCATGTCTGACCCACACGTGGCGGCCACCTGCCAATGCCGACGCCAGCACGGCCTGCACCTGGGCGGAGTGCATCCGTTCGATCTGCGGCGCCGGACCCGCCGAATCGACCGCCTCCTGCGACGGGTCGGACCCAGGGTTCTCGGAACGCTCGAGGGCAACGATCGCGGCTCGGACCAGGGCCTCTGAGGCACGCGACTCATCATGTATCCGCGGTGGCCAGGTCAGCACGTGGGCAAGTGGCGCGGCGGACTGACGGCCGACTGTGCCGTCGGGGCCCTCGGATAGGACTGGCAGCCCAGCCGCCCGCAGGCTGGCGACGACCGACCCCGGCGCGGTGCCGGACACCGCAACTGTGTCACTGACAGGTCGGAGCACGAGCCCGAGCTTGGCTGCGGCCGCCACCGCCAGGTCGAGTTCAGTTGGATCGCTGACCTGCAGATAGCAGGCGGCCGGACCAGCGCGGAGACGGCCGTGTCGTTGCACCGTGTCAGCTATCAAGTAGGAGACCGTCTGCGGGACCGGAGTGCTCGACACCGATTCCAGGAAGTCCGTCAGAGACGTTGCGGTCCAGCCGCGGTCGATGGCGCGCTCGATCGAGGCGACCGACAGCCGATACACGGTGGCGACACCGCTGGACTCGACATCTGCGAGATCCCGCAGCCGACGCCCGACGTCGGGGGCCAACGGCCCAGGGGCGACCATCGTCAAGTCCGCTTGCAGCAGGAGATGGTCAACCGTGGGCGGCAGCAACTCCGCCGCCAGGGATACCAGATCCGGCTCAGTGGTTTCGGCCAAGGCCAACGGATCAGGCGTCGGGACATCGCCGGCCGCGACCAACCATCGCCCTACCGCCGAGAGTGCCCCTCGCCCCGTGATTCCGAGAAGCTCCGCCTGCTCCACGACCGCGGCAACGATCCGATCCTGCCGGACACGGTCCACCAGCGGATACTTGACACCCAGCACCCGCTGCGCTTCCTCGACAGTGATCGCCTGCCCGGGCGGCAATACCGCGAACAACTCCGCCCAACGAGCACGTGTCACGCCGACCAAACCGGAGGCGAGCGCGTCGGCCAGCGGCTCCAATCGCTCGGGCTCGCCCTCGCCGGAGCGCTCCCAGGCTCGTTGGGAACTCCACCAAACCGAGGCGGCGGCCGCCCAAACGGTCTCCGGCCTAAGATCCTGGAAAGTCTCGAATGCCACGGTGGGGAGCAGCACGTCCTGCTCCGGGGATGGTCCCAGCAGTCCGAGCATGACAGCCAGCTCGAGCCACATGCCTGCACGGTCACCGGACATACTCAAGTCGACCGCAAGCGCATCCAGCTCTCGGATCGCCAACGCCCCCGAGCGCAACAACCTGGGCTCCGCCGCGATGACCACACCGACGAGATCGACCAGGGTCTGGCCGACCAACAGCCCCTGCTGCCCAGCTACTTGATCAACCAACTGCAGTTCATATTCCCCGGTCGGCACAGGGATCGGATCTGACCAGGAGTCAACGTCAATGTCAGGTGGTCCAGCGAGTCCTGCCTCGGTCGGGGGCGTCAACACCCGCTCAACCGTGTCCCGGAATTCGCGCACGGCATGCAACCGTTCGCCATCAGACCACAGCAGCCCTCGCACGGTGAGATCCGTCAACACAGTTGCCACCGACTCAGCCGCCGCTGGGTCGTCGTCAGGCGCCAGCTCAGCCATCAGCTCTGGAACTGCTACCGGCCCCGGCGCCGCGGCCACCGCGGCGGCCACGCGCAGCCCTCGGCGATCCAGTCCGAGCAGCGCCCGGCGAATGCTGCCGGTCGTTGCGGCCCGCCGCGCCAGATCGGCCATATCGGTCGGCATCGGATGCAGCAAGTCCGGTCGGGCGCGTAGCAGTTCCGCGAGTTCGGTCGACGTCCGGTGGCGCAAATCATCAGCGAGACTGCGCCGGCGGGACG
>JAUPKO010000579.1 GCA_030837395.1 Actinomycetota bacterium
ATCTCAACATCCCGCCGGCTGCAGAGCGACACCAACGCCAGCAGCCACACGATCGCGCATAGGACGATGGGGATCGCCATCTTCGCCTCCTTTGGAGCCTACGCTGCCACTGATGAGACCACCGGATCCCTACGTACCGGGGAACAGTACCGGTTCTCACCATGCCCGTCAAGCCGGCGGCGTCGGGCCCTCCGTGAGGCATCAGTGGAAGTTCGGGACGACGATGATCCCGGACGGATGGCGGAGTCCGCAGGCAATGTGAAGCTGTCTTATCCGTGCCCTCCGTACTACTATCCGTCAGAATCTTGTTTTGCCGGCAAGTTTCTCATGCTGCGATCTCCAGAAGTCGTTTGATGTCAGCGGCCGATGCCGCCAGAATGGCAGTCGTGGTTTTGCGGCCCTTGGCGGTCAGCAGGTAGCGGGTCGTGCGGGGCGCTTTCCTGATCAGTCCATGAGCCCTGAGGAGCCGGAGTTTGCGGGTCACGCGGCCAGCGTCCCGGTGCCGTTGTTCCTTGTCCGTCGCTCCTGCGGTTGCAGGATAGAGCCACTGGCGCAGGTCGCGGTTGCGGAAGCCGTTGATGTGGTTTTCACCGCGGGCGATGAACGCGATCAACTTGGCATCGTCACTGCCCCAGGGATTGAGTGCGCGGTGCGTGCGGCCGTACCTTCTCACTCGCGAGCAGAGCGGGCCGACGGTCTGTTGCAGCGTTTCGAGGGACAAGGCGGTGGCCAGGTGCTCGGCATAGCGCTGGTTGCAGGCCTCGCTGACTTCGGCACGGCGATGCAGGTCGCTGACCCCCTTTCGCATCTTCTGCCACGATGCCGGTCGGGACGGGTCGTCGTCGGGATGACGGAAGACCTTGAAGTCCCGCGTATTGTTGATGGTAGGCTCGATCCGCAACAAGTTGCCGGCTTTGTTGTACATCTTGAGCGAGTTGCGGTTGACCCAGTGCTTGAGCCGGATGCCCTCGTAACGGCGCCGCAGGTCGCTGACGACCTCGTCGGGTGCCTGTCCCTGGAACTTGCCGCCGGTGACTTTCCGGCCGAAGAAGCGCATGACTGTCGGGCTCTGAGCAGTGATCAGGCCGAAGCGCAGCAGCGAGGGCACGAGCCGATCAAGATCGGCGGCGGAGCGGAAGGTGATGTCGGTCGCCCATTCGCTCTCGTCGGCCGACCAGTAGTACTGCAGAGGAGGATCGGTGAATACCGACCGGACCTGCGGGCAGTTGCGGTCAAGCAAGCCGGTGAGAAGCGCCGGCCAGTTGGTCCGCAGTTGCTCGCCCAGCAACTGCTGTGCGCGCTGCAGGTCAGCGATGAACGGAAAGCAGTTGTCATCCTTCACGTAAGGCACCGACTCGGCAAGAAGCTGGCGCTCCAGCCAGTGCCGCCCATTCAGGCAGACGGTGACGCTCAGGGGAAGCCAAGTCTGCAGCCGGGTGTGTCCGAAGCCAATGACCGGGTCGTTCCAGTAGTGGTAGATGAAGATGCACTTGCGCGGTGCCATATGCAGTTCCAAGTGCCCGCTTGCCCGGTCTCCTTTGATCAGCGGCGCGACGCATGGCTCAACCACGCTGAACATGCAGATGTCCCCGGTGTCGACGCCGCGCTCCTGGGCAATCTGACGCGCCAGCGCCTCCTTGTCGATGCCCGCCCGGTCCAAGTACCGCAAAGGAATACCAAGGCTATCCGCCTGTGCGGCGCAGGCCCGACGGAGGGTGCTGGTGATCCCCGCAGCCCACTCGCCGAAGTTCTTCAACAGGATCCCGTGCGCGCCCATATAACTACCCATTCCCCGGAGGCTCGCCAGCCAGCGAACCGTGCCGCGGAAACGGACCCGATCCCAGCCGCTGATTGCTCCCACGATCCTGTCGCCGTATAGTTCCATTAGTTCCCGCATGGTACCCTCCTTGTTCGTCCATGGTTGGTTGACGGGGAGGGTACCATCTTACCCCATCACCATCGGGTCTGCCATCAGCGGTGGCACCAGCACTGCGCCTGCGACGACATCAACCCGGGAGGCCCGGAGGGTCGTGTCCCTCCGGCAAGGGGTGCGGGGACCAGTCCCCGCTTGGGTTGCGGGCGAAGCCCGCGCCAGGGAATCCGTGGTCAAGGAATTTGAATTCGGACACTGAACCACGGATGACACGGATACCACGGATGCCGGAAGGCAACGAAGCACCCGGAACCCGAACCAGGCCGCCGCAGCCGACGGAGTACCGCGGCTGGGCGTCAGCGTTGGCGAGGGATCCGACTCAAGGCTTGACGTATACACGATCAGTATATACATTGGACTATGAAGTTCGAGTGGGACGAAGCAAAGCGGCACGAGAACATCATCAGCCACGGAATCGACTTCGTCGACGTCCCGGCGGTGTTCAACGGCCCCATGCTCGTTCAACTCGACACTCGGCACGACTACGGCGAAGACCGCTGGATCGGCGTGGGGCTGCTCCGAAGCCTGGTCGCCGTGGTGGTCTACGTCGAGTGGGAAGACGAAGAGACGATCAGGATCATCTCCGCAAGGAGAGCAACCCG
>JAUPKO010000580.1 GCA_030837395.1 Actinomycetota bacterium
TTCGGTAGGTGCTGGGGCCCACCGCGCTTGGTGATCCGTTGCCACCCTGTCCGCCGTTTCCGCCGCTGCCGAGTCGGCCGCCGTTTCCGCCGTTTCCGCCGTTTCCGCCGTTGGTCAGCGCCGATAGGGCAGTCCAACCTTTGCCGCCGTTTCCGCCGTTGCCAGCAGGTTCAGAGTTCGGTCGGCCACTTGCTCCGCTGGCTCCGGTCTGGCCCCCGGTTCCTCCGCTTCCTGCGGGTCCGCCGATACCGCCCAGGCCTGGAATGCCGGGGTCGCCGCCGTGGCCGCCGTTTCCTCCGTTAGGTGTCGTCGCGTCTCCATCTGCGCCGTTACCGCCATCGCCGGGAGTTCCGGCTGCTCCTCCGGTACCGCCCTGTCCGCCGTCGCCGTTGACGCCTGGTCTGGTGGAGAAGAACAGAAGTCGCCCTTGGCCCGCTTGGCCGCCAGCGCCACCGGTTCCTCCAGTGCCGCCGTCGCCACCCTTTTCGCCGTCGCCTCCAGCGCTGCCAAGGACTACCGCGTCAACACCGTCGGCTCCGTTCGTGCCGGACCCTCCAATGCCGCCCCGACCGCCTGTGCCCCCGTGGCCGCCGTAGCCAAAGACCCAGCTTCCGTCGCCGCCGTTACCGCCGACACCGCCTGCTCCGCCAGCTCCGGTGTTGAGGGAGTTGAGACCGGCCGCGCCGATGCCTCCGGCACCTCCGTTGCCGCCGTCGCCCCACAACGAAAGTAGGCCGGTGCTGCCCCCGTTGCCTCCGTTGCCGCCATCGCCAGCGCCTGCGAGAGCTGCCCCACCGGCTCCGCCGTTGCCGCCGTTGCCCAGCAGGAGCCCGCCCTGCCCGCCGCTGCCGCCGTTGCCGCCGGGAACACCGGTTCCACCGTTGCCGCCGTTGCCGATCCACCCAGCGTTGCCACCGGCACCGCCGTTGTAGCCATTGCCGCCGGAGCCGATCAACCCGCCGTTACCGCCGGTGCAGGGGCTGGCCCCGGTGCAGGTGGTGGAGGTCCAGCTGTAGCCGTTGCCGAAGATCAGTCCGGCGTTCGGGTTGTCGGGGGTGCCGTCGCCGATGAATACCCGGACAAAATCCGCGATGGGGTTACCTGTTGCCGCCGCGGCTGCAGCGGCGGCACTGGTCTGCGTTAGCGTCGGCCGCTCCTGGTCGCGTCGGGCGGCCGCTGCCACCATCCAGGTCGCCGCGGCTTGCACGGGAACCGTCGGGGCAGTCGAGGGTTGGATTGTTTTCCCCGCGTCGATAGCCGCTAGGGCCGGAGGCTGCCCAACCACCCGCGCCGCCGTGATCATCGGCAATGAGGCGACTACTTGTTCAGGCCGGACTGTTGGCGCTGCCGCAAGTTGGTTGGACGCCGGTGCGGTGGCAGGGTGCGTGATGACATCAAGTGGTGCGGATACGCGCCCCTGAAGCCGTTGCTGTGCTGGCTCGACACCAACAACGAGCGCGGGCATCGACGACTCAATCGGACTGCCCGAGGATGACCCCGGAAGCGGGGTTGGTCCCGCATAGGACGACTTCGGACCTGTCAGAACTCGACGAGACCCATCTCCTACGGTCCGGGTATCGGGATCGGACGCTCCGAGCCGGTCAAACTCGGAGACTGTGCGGGTGTGGCGTGTCCGGGGAGCCGACTGTGAGCTTGCGGTTTCCGACCGCAAAGAAGACGTAGAGCCTGCGTTCTCGCCCACGGACGTGTTCGAGTCTGGGGACGCGGCGGCAAGACCAGCCCCAAAGAGACCGACCGTAGCTCCGATCCCCATCGCGACCGCCAGACCGCCGACCCGACCTATGAACGCAGACGCAAGCATGAAAGCCCCCTATTCGTTCCCCAGTAACTACTCCATCGGTTGGCCATCAAGCGGCAAACCGTGAGTAGAGGGGACGATAGTAGAAAAACTTCAGACGGGCGGAAAAATTCGGCGAGCGTTAATCGGTGTCGTGTGCCGAAGTTGCCGAATTTCGTTGAATATTCAATCGAAATGTATTGTCTAGAAGTAATTCGTCTACTGGACTATGCATTCCACGGTGTTTGGTCGCGGAGTAACTGCTGTGCAATATTTTCCTGACCAGCTGCTACAGGAGCGACGACGATGCCGGGGGATTCCCGTGGCGACAGTCGGGCAATTCATGGGGGGACGTCATGCGGGCATCGGTATATGTGGGCAGGGTCAGGGGCTTGGCCGTTGCCCTGGGTATTGGCGCTGCTGTCGGGGGGCTAGGCGCTGGTGTTGCCGGAGCCTCGACCGAGGAGTCGACTGAAACGTCGGCCCAGACCGATTCAGCGGCGTCATCGGCGACGCGCGCCGAGGCCTCGAGTTCGGCATCGCGGTCACGGACCGGGCGATCCGCCGCTGAACAGCCTTCAGGGGGCCGGGAGTCCGGTGCGGCGGGTCGTGCCCGTGGACCGGTCGCCAAGAATGACTCCGGCCGCGACGCGGTGCTGGGGCGGGTGGAATCTGATGCGTTGACCTCAGCTCTTTCTGACAGCACGGCGTTCCCGACCGTTCAGGTTCTGGCCCAGTTCGCAGAGGATCGCCGCGTCCTCCCGGCCGCATCGGCTTCGGCTGAGGTGGTGCCAGCAGCGCCTGTGGTGATCAGTGTCTCCGCGAGCGTGCCGGAGGCGGTCGCCGAGGCACCGGTGATGGCTCCGGCGGTTAGCGTTGCCGAAGCGGCGGACCCGACGTTGGGCACGACCCCGGGTGGGCCTGCCGGAGCGGCGGTCTCGTGGGTGGTTGTCGCCGCAGCCCGACGCGAAACCCGCCCCAGGGCCGCTGCGATGAGCACACCGGCCGAGGTGGTTCCGACGGGTCAACCGTTTGGAGGTGCGCCCGTTCCGTCGGCCGCTTCGGCAGCGACGGTGGACGGCGGGGAGTTTGTTCAGGCGCTGGCCGCGGTTGCTGCTGTGGCCCAGGTGGATCCGATCACCGCGATCGTTCAGCAGGTCCAGGCCGTGATCGGCGGGATCGTGGAGGCGGTCACCCAGTTCGTCAACCAGGTCGTGACCGTGGTCAACCAGATCGTGACAGCGATCGTCAACCTCTTTGTCCCTACCGCGCCGGTTAATTCCCCGCCGACGGTGGCCAATCCGACGGTGGGTGTCCCGGATTCAGTCACCGGTGCGGTCACCGGGATGGTGTCGGCCACCGATGCCGATGGCGACGTCCTGACCTACAGCGCCCC